>JBGTEI010000573.1:0-2376 GCA_041747875.1 Pyrinomonadaceae bacterium
AGATCTGGCCGCGCGTCAAGGCAAATTTACAGAGCCAAAAAACTTCATGAGCCAACTCGGGGCGATCATCTCCTGGAAGGGAACTCATTCGCGTCTTTCAAAGATCAATGTTCCAACTCTGGTGCTTTTCGGCAGAAGTGACCAACTCATCCCGCCCGCCAACGCAAAAATTCTCGCTGATGCCATTCCAAATTCAAAACTTGTCGAACTCGAAAATTCTAGTCATATTTTTACGACCGATCAAACCGAGAGGTCTGTCGAGATAATACTGGGCTTTTTGAGCGATAGGTAATCAGTACAGCGAACGATAGTGAGCGACGTGATTATAATTAAACCCAGCAATGAAAAATCCGCGATCCCGCGCTTTGGTTTTCTTGAAATCAGTACAGCGAACGATAGTGAGCAACGCAATCATTATTGATGCTGGCGATTGATAAACCTGCTCACTATCGTTCGCTGTACTGATTGGAAGTTCAAATATCAGTGTCAAATACTTTTCCAAAATAATCCGCGATCTCACTTGAGATCTCTTCGCGGTTTTTCTCGTCAATTCCTGCCAACTCTCGCGCCAGCTTTTTCTTAAAATCCAGCTGCATCTGACGCGCGATCTGGATCCTTTGCGCCTGCGGCGAACCGGCTCCGTGCATTGATTCGGTTAGATAGCCAACGGCGTTTCTGCCCAGTGTCATATTTTCGATTAAACGCAGGATCCGTATACGATTTTCGGTCGAAACATCGGCGCGTCCTTTTAGGTATTTTTCAAGAAGCGGTCCAACTTCTTCGCTGCGGAAATCTTGTTCCGATGGAAGTGTGACGACCAAACCGCCGGCGAGATCCTGCGCGAGACGGCTGATCTCGTATGGCATTTTTGTCACGTGGTGTTTGCAGACGTTGGCGATCATGTCGTCATTCAAATACGCGCCGCTTTTTGTCGGTTTTGATTGGTAACTCGAAGCGATCCCGGTGGCGTAGATCGTTTCGTTAAGATGTGTCATCTCGGTCAATTTATCTTTAATATGCGAGGCCTTTTCAACGCCGTTGTATTCTGCAATTTGTGCCGCCGCGCCGATCATTACATCGCCCAAGCCGCTTTTGCAGACATATGATCGGCGGTGATAACAGGTAAATCTTTCAACCAGCATTGATGCAAACTCTGTTTCGCCGTCCATAAAGATCAGTTTATTCGGAATAAAGACGTTGTCAAAAATGACCATCGCTTCCTGTCCGCCATACGTTGCGTTTCCCGCATCAATATCGCCTTCTTCCATCGAACGCGTGTCGCAAGACTGCCTTCCATAAATATATGTGATCCCTTCGGCTTCGACCGGAATTGCTCCGACGATCGCAAAATCTTTGTCGTTTTTGGTAAGACGCATTGTCGGCATTACGATCAGCCAATGGGAGTTGAGGCAACCAGTTTGGTGTGCTTTGGCACCTGATATGAAAACGCCATTGTCGGTTCGTTTTACAGTGTGAACAAAAAGATCCGGATCCGACTGCTCGTGGGGAGCAAGACTCCGATCTCCTTTTACATCTGTCATCGCACCGCCGATGACGAGATTTTGAGTTTGCACGTCCTTGATAAATTCTCGTAGGCGCTGATGATATGTTGTTTGAAAATTTTCATCGATCTCGTAGGTTACTGAATACAAGGAATTTAACGCGTCCATGCCGACACATCTTTGGAAGCATGTTCCGGTAAGCTGCCCTAAACGGCGCTGCATTTTATTTTGAAGAACAACATTGTCGCGGTCCATCACTATATTTAGAAATCGATTTACTTTTTCGCCTGTTAAATGTGAAGTTGCGGTTGCAAGATCCGGTTCGCGCAAGGCCAGATCGTATGTTTCGGCGACTGCGTTGATGCTCGGCCGGATCATTGGATGTTCTACAATATCCTCGACCAGTTCGCCAAACAGAAAAACCCTGAGGTTTCTGGCGCGAAGGGAATTGATGTAGTCTTCGCTGTTTTTGATCGGCGAAAGATTTGACCTGCTTTGTGCTGATTCAGACATAATTTGTACCCGTAAAGATTACTTTGTCAGATCGCTCGAGTCTCAATTTTGCGAACGACTGTAAAATTTAGCTAGCTAAAAAAAGCATTGACTTTTAGTACAGATTTATCTAGCTTTGAACTATTCGTTTAATTTTACCGAACGGTAAGTAAAAAATAGCATAATTGAAAAAGCGAAACAATATATTTTTCCGTCATCTGACGGTTAGAAAGCTTATGACTATTGGTGGGTAAATGGCGATTTTCTTTTCGAACCACTTGAGTTCTAATGGCACGTGACTCGGCACAAAAGATAGATAAAAGGCAGGAAATATGTTTGGCTGCCGCAGAGATCTTTTTTACAAAGGGCTATAACGCGACGG
>JBGTEI010000574.1:0-3558 GCA_041747875.1 Pyrinomonadaceae bacterium
TGCGCAAATCTTTGCACTTGTTGAGTTTATTAATTCTACTCCCGGTATGATTCGAACATGCGACCCATTGATCTGTGGTCAATGCTTAACTTTCCAAAGTCGTCCGGAAATTTCACATCCATAAACGTGGCGTCTTATTTGGTGATGATGCCGGCCTAGAAACTTGTTAGGTCAGATCCCGCAACATCCCATTGACTTGTGTTTCATAGATGAAATATAATTCCACTCTCCGTACAGCTTAGGGTTAAGTTATGAGTTATTTAAAACTTGTCAAAACACTCTCACAACTGCGTGAAGAGCGTGAAATTGTCTACGACAATTTTATTGAGATAGAAGAACTCAGGCTTAAACGCGGGAGTTTGACAGAATTTGCAGGTCAGGCAAGTTCGGGGAAAACGGGATATGCAAATGCTGTTTTAGCAAATCTTACAACCGACGGAGAAGTATGTGCATTGATTGATACATGTGATTCTTTTGATCCGGTCTCGGCGTTTTCGAGCGGCGTAAAACTGGAAAACCTGCTTTGGATAAGGTGCGGCGGTGATATGGAGAATGCAATGAAAGCAGCTGATCTGCTGCTTCAGGCAAAAGGATTTGGGGCGATCTGGGTAAATTTTGGACATCTCAAAACGGGACAATTGAGTTATGTGCCGAATTCATTTTGGTTCCGGTTTCGAACCTTTGTAAAAGAAAGTCCTACTGTATTGATAGTTACGGCAAAAGAATCGCTTCTCGGTTCATCGGCACAGCAGTCTTACTTTTTAACGCAAAACAAAAGCGTTTGGTCGGGCTTTGGGAAGTTCAAACTTCTCAAAGAATTTCGTTTGAATCTGAGATCGAAAAAGGTTTTAAGTCCAATTCTTTCACGAATTGAGAGAAACTATGAAGAGGTCTAAATTATTTGCTTGTATTATTTCCGGTGCCGGCCAAGAAGAATTGTCAGCCATCGCCAAAGACTTTTCCGCAAAGATCGAGATGCTCGAAGACGGCATTTTGTTTGATATTTCCGGACTTGAAAATTTGATGGGTGATCAGGCGAATATCGCAAAGCGCATTTCATCGTGTCTAAGTAAAAAGAACATCAATGGAAATTTGGGAGTCTCGACAAACGCGGAAACTGCCATCTTGTTTGCCAAAAACCTGGAAGGCGTAACGACCGATACCAGTCAAGAGATAAAACAGATGTTTATCGAAGCACTCGACCTCGACGCAGATATTCAAAATGTTTTCTCTGCTTTAGGTCTCGAAAGTATCGAGCAGCTAAGAAATATTCCCGAAAATGATCTTATCGCGCGCTATGGACAGGATTTTCGCGCTGTCATCGATCTGATCGATCAGCACGGCAAACGCACGCTGATCCCAAATATAAAAGAGCAAAATATCGAATGGAATTTTCAGCTTGAACACTCTGTCAAAGAACTCGAAAGGCTTGTATTCATTATCGCAAGCGGCGTAAGTGAAGTATTAAATGAAACGGATCACCGGGGACTGAGCACAGAACATATCACCACAGAATTTACTTTTGAAAACGGGCAGACAAAAACTTATGAGGTGAAAATATCTTTTCCGACCGTTCAGAAGAATTTCTGGCGGAGAATTATCGATCACAGGATCTCTCAGGATCTGCCGGAAGATCACATAATATCTATCAAAATTATCTGTCATTTTACAACCGCTCGCACGGCACAGTTTGGACTTTATTCAGCAACAAAGCCTGAACCGGAAAGTCTGCATTTAACCGTTAATAAGATAAAAAAACTGGTTGGTGATGAAAACGTCGGGATACCCGTTTTGCTCGACCAGCGTCTTCAGAAACCTTTTTTGCTTGACAGCGAATTGGAGCCGATCGGCATTGAATCAGTTGAAAGCAAAGCTATAAAACCGCAGATCATATTTAATTATTTCGAGCCGCCAATTCCCGCATTTGTCTGGATCGAAAACAGAAAATTGAAATATTTAAAAACAAAGTATTTTGAAGGAAAGGTAAAAGAACACGGTGGAATTTGGCGTGCAAATTCGCATTGGTGGGCGGGTTTTTGGAGTACGGAAGAATGGGACGTCGAGGTTGAAAACCACGGTGTTTTTCGTCTGTCACGCAAAGGCAGGGAATGGTTTGTAATCGGAGAGTATGACTAACGGAGTGGCCGACATACCTGTCCGTAGCCTGACCGTGAGGGAGGGCTTCCGTTAGTGTCCGTAGCCCGCCTGTTAAGAAGGGCTCCCGCGGTCATTAGTGTCCGTAGCCCCTGTTAAGAAGGGCTCCCGCGGTCATTAGTGTCCGTTAGTGTCCGTAGCCCGCCTGTTAAGACGGGCTCCCCCGCGGTCATCCCTGAAGATAAATGAGGTCTCCTGACCACGGGAGCCCTCCCTCACGGTCAGGCTACGGACACGGATGTCCGTGCTCCTGTTCGCGCTTATAATATTTATGTCTTTTGTTGAATTACATTCCCGGTCGGCGTTTAGTTTTTTATCTTCCGGCTCGCAGCCGGAGGATCTGATCGCTGGTGCCTCGGATCTGGGCTTAGAAGGTATCGCACTTCTTGACCGCGACAATGTTGCGGGAGTCGTAAGATTTCATCTCGCGGCTAAAGAGCGGGGAATTAAAGCGATCATCGGCGCGGAGATAACACTTGATGACGGAAGTTTTTTGCCTTTGATACCGGTTTCGATAAGAGGGTATCAAAATCTCTGCAGGCTTATCACAACTGTAAAACTGCGGTCGCCAAAAAACGAGCATTTTGCGACAAAGCAAGACATTGAAAAGCACGCCGAAGATCTAATATGTATCACGGGCGGCGAAGATGGATTTGTTCAGAAAAACGTTAAAAATAATAAAGGACAGGAAGCGACCGCCTGGCTCAAATATGTGTTTGAAGACCGGCTTTATATCGAGCTTCAGAGACATTTTTTGCGTCACGAAGAGTATATAAACCAAGCACTTATCGGGTTGTCGCATAAATTCAAAGTGCCGTATTTTGCTTCAAACGGCGTTTATTATAAAGATCAGGAAGACCGAAAGCTTTTCGATGTTTTTACCTGCATAAAAAACCACTGCACGATCGATGAAGCCGGAAAACTCCTTTCGCAAAACAACGAACGTCATATCAAATCTGAAAAACAGATGCTGCGGATATTTGAAGATCTTCCAGAAGCGGTCGGAATCACACAGGATATTGCTGCGCGGATAGATTTTTCGATGGATGAGATCGGTTATACATTCCCGGATTATCCGGTTCCTAGAAGTGAAACGATGGATTCTTATCTGCGAAAGCGTTCGGAAGAGGGAGCGATCAAAAGATATGGAAAAATCAACGGCGAAGCGCAAGCAAAGCTCGATAAAGAATTAGCGCTTATAAAGAAACTAAATCTTGCGGGGTATTTTTTGCTTGTCTGGGATATTTCGGAATATGCAAAAAAAAGCGGAATTCTCTCGCAAGGGCGAGGTTCGGCGGCAAACAGCGTTGTCTGTTATTCATTGGGAATTACGGCAGTTGATCCGATCGAAGCAAAACTACTTTTCGAGCGTTTCTTATCAGAAGAACGCGACGAATATCCGGA
>JBGTEI010000575.1:0-2625 GCA_041747875.1 Pyrinomonadaceae bacterium
AGTCTGCAGCGCAGCTGCATAAGGCCCGGATTTTGGATTTTGCGAACCGATATGGAGGTGAATTCCGCAAAGATTCAAGAATTGATCGTCCGCGCCCCACCTTCTGAACGCCTCGCGGGTTTCTTCGGGCATCATCCCGAATTTCGAGATCAAAAGTGCGGTTTGAAGACCGTGCAGCGTCTCGGTTTCGATGTCGGGAACAAGACGAAGCGACACGTTTGCTCGCTTGTTTAACTCCCGAGCTACTTTTTCGATCAATTCGATCTCAAAAAAAGAGTCTGCCTGGATCGCATAAATTCCGGCATTTATCGCTTCGGCGATCTCTTTTTCGGTCTTGCTCGTTCCGTTAAAAATGATCTGATCGGGATCAAAACCAACTCTCAAAGCGATAAAAAGTTCACCGCCCGAATTTACCTCAATACTGCTCCCGGCATCTTTTACGACACCGAGAACCCCGAGATTTGAATTGGCTTTGGATGCATAGCAAATCTTTAACTTGCAATCAATTACATCCTCTATGTTCATAAGATGCTTGATATTATCCTTTATTCGCTTCTCACTAAAAACGAATAAAGGCGTATCGTATTTTTCAACCAACTCAGTTGCCGAAGCGCCGCCGATGTGCAGCGTATCGTCGCTTATTTCGAGAGTATTATTTGATGTCCAACCAGGGTTCATTGAAATGTTTTATCCTTTAGAATTATTTATCGCAATTGCAAAAGTTACAAATAAATCGATATTATTGCAAGGTAAACAAGTGTAAAAGATACTGCATCATAGCATTGGATAAAGCGATGAAAACAAAACGTTTAATTTTCGGATTGATTTTGCTCTGTTTTATCTGTGCTATTACCTTGTTTGTTTTTCCGCAGAAATTTCAGGAAGGTGCAAAAAATCCGCTTTCCCGGGATGATCTGGAATTTGCGGCTAAGAGAAATGCCGAACTTAAACTGACCCTAAAGTGGACTTTTGGGAGCAAACCACAAGTTGGATGGCATCTATATTCGCTTCTGATCCAAAAAGCTGTCAAAACCGACGCAGGGGTCGATTCCGAAGTGTTTGCAGGTAAGATAGCTGAGTGGCAGGCCGAAAAGGGATTGCCGACAAAAGGAATTATCGACCGGATCACACTTTTTTCTTTTATAGAATTTTGGCAATCTCAACGGATACGAGCTATCTTTGTGGTGTCGGAAGAGAGACTGGTCACAGCACCGATTTCTGATTTTTTTGACCCGACACGAGATACTGAGCTTTTGAAAGTAGAAACAACCGCCTATAAGGCTTATAAAAAGCTGGTCGAAGCGGCTTCTAACGATATGTCTCTCCGATTGCAGCTAGATAGCGAAAGAAACCTAAGAGATGACGAGAAGTTCTTAAAGATTATTTCATCGTTTCGTTCACCCGAATATCAGGCCTCGCTGCGGAAAAAAGAGCCGAATGCCGGGCGAGCACAAATTGCCGTAAAAAGCCCGCATTTTACAGGGCGGGCATTGGATATATATGTAGGAGGTGAACCGGTTACAACGAAGGATTTTAATCGGGCGATCCAGGTCGAAACGCCGGCTTATAAGTGGTTGGTGAAGAATGCAGAGAAATTTGGTTTCTACCCCTACTTCTACGAACCGTGGCACTGGGAATATGCTCCTAAGTTGCAGACAGAGTCCAAATTACGATAAATCTAATTACCTTTTTCGTTTTGGTGACCGCTTTGGCTTCGGAAAATCTAAAACCGGAATTACCTTTCCGCTGAGAAAATTTCCTTTCTTGAGTGCTTCGACGCTTATAACATATTGATTCTTTTGTTTTGCCTTGGCAATCATTTTTTCCAGGACCTCATCCGACACATTTTCATTATTGATATCATTCGCAGTCAATTCATCCCGCAAATTTTCGACACTTTTCCGCTTATAGTCATAAATGTCCGGATAAATGTGTAGTTCGCCGTTTTCAACTACGACGGTATCGTAAGTAATTTCTATCGGCATTTCACTAGGAAGTTCGACTACAAATGTCTCCTTTGTCCTCTTTGCCTTAGAAATTTGGTCCGCCGTAATATCGAGCGAATAAGCTGCAATGATCCGGTCATTTATTTCATAAAGATCATCTCGCATTACTCGCAAACAACCATGCGAAACGAGATTTCCCATATCCTGTATACCCTTCGCCTGGTGAATAAGATAATTATAGCCGAGCGGAATTTTGATCTTGCCGAGCGGATTTGCGGGATCGGTAGGCAATATTACTTTCCCCCAGAGTTCGGGGGCTACCCAGTCGCTTTCGGGCGGTATCCAGGTGGGATTCCAGATCACACTTTTTATCGGCCGCTTTCCAATGTAGATCGGATAATCCTTAAGTCCTACTCCGACCTTGTATGTTGAGATCTCCTTACCGTCCTGCCAAAATGTCATCTGAAACGCAGGAACGTTTACAGTTAGTTTGATATCGCTCAGGCCATTGACGAATTTAGCCTTTTCTATCGTCCCGCCCGTAATCATATCCGAACGGGCCGAATCACGCTTTATATCGACCATAAAATACTGCGCGAGTCCGGAAATCGAAAAGACTATTCCGATCAGAAGCAAAGCCGATAAACTCATCAAAATCGATCTAAACAAGTGGTTCTTA
>JBGTEI010000576.1:0-2490 GCA_041747875.1 Pyrinomonadaceae bacterium
CTTTCTTTTGGGCTTCGCTAAAATTAAACATCGCATACTGATTCGGATGGCTTGGATCCAAGAATGCCAGGCCGATCACTTCGTCGGGATAACGCTCAACATAATCCCGCATATAAAGCCCGGCGATCGAGTGTCCGGCAAAAACAAAGGGACGCCTGATATTCGATCTGTCGAGCAACGTATGAAGTGCTTCATTTACCGTTTTCGCATCGCGGGGTAAATTGCTCTCTTCGCTCCAGCCGATCCCGGCGCGGTCATATACGCAGACATTTGTCTTTTGTGAAACGCCATTCAGGATCCAGTAATTGACAGCGGCAGTAACACCCGCACCCGCTTCAAAAATGACGGTCGGCAGGTCTTCTTCGGCCGTACCCTCAGGACCGACACAATTGATGTGCAGCTTGTAGCCGCCGACATCGACCATCTTTCCGGGCGGTGGTTCGACAGGTGACAGCAGTCTTAAAACCTGACCGATGATCAAAGGCAAACCGATCAATATCAGCAATGAAATGCCTAAAATTTTCAGTAACTTTTTGACCAACCTCATTTCAACTCCGCGTTTTGCTATTAGAATTACCGAATGATTTTGTTTCGAATCGGTCTTCCGGGCAGCACTTTTGTATTCAGGACCCCTTTCTCAACCAACGTCACGCCGCCAACGATGACATAATCAAAGCCAACCGAAGTTTGAGCCGGTTTGGCATATGTCGCCCTGTCTGAGACCGTCGCCATATCAAAAACAACAATGTCAGCGTCTGCCCCTACTTGTATCCGTCCTTTCTTTTTCATTTGCGGAACCGAATCCTGCAATATTTTCGCGGGTCCAAAGCTGATCCGCTCAATGGCTTCTAACAGCGAGACGGCTTTCATCTCACGCACATAACGACTCAGAAATCTTGCAAAAGTTCCTGCACCCCGCGGATGCGACCAGGCATTCTCGGCTATTGGAAAAACGTCCCTTGGTACGCGGTTTTTACCAACCGACCATGTTCCGCCGTCAGAAGCTATTACACCACCGGGGAACAAAATGGACTTGTCTAAAGTCGCCTGATCCTCCGGTTTCGTTATATCGAGAAAATGAATGATCGTTTCCGTTTCGGGATTGTTCGTCTGTAGTTCTTCAAATTCTTTTTCCGTCAATCGTTTGCCGCCGACGTCGAAATTTGCAGCAGTCATTCCGCCCGTCCGCTCTCTCCAATTTGGGCCTTTAAACATTGCGGCACCGATCCCTGTCGAACCCGCTCCGTAAGGATAGGCTTCGGTAGAGATCCTGAGTCCTTGTTTTTGGGCGTTTAAGATCAGATTTCCGATGGCGTCAATATCACGAAGGCTCATGGAATTTAGGTGGACGATATGAACCTGCCCGCCTGTTCCGGCGGCAACCGATACTATTTCGGCCATTCCTTCAAAAGAACTGTTCGGCTCAAGCATCGAGAGAAAGCGTGCGTGTGTAAAAGTAGGCAAATTTCTCTTGGCTGCAATATTCGAGATCTCAAAATATTCCCTGCGCCCCGTGCCGGGTGCATAGCCTAAAAGAAAACCGATCCCGAGTCCCCCCTGATCGAGTTCGTGCTCGACCATTTTCGAAATTTGCGCCAATTGAGCTTTGCTTGAAACTGAATTTTGCCAGATCGGATTTCCAAAACTCGCAAAAAACCAATCAAGTGAATGATCAGGTTTTATGTTCAAAAAGGTCGCGATCCTGGCATTTGCCCAGTTTACGGAAGCACCGTAATTGATCGGGCGGCCTTCCTTTGCCGCTTCATCGTAGTAGTCGGAAATTGGAAGCATTCCTGCTTCGAGTTCAAGCCCGGTCGTAACGCCGTCCATCGCCTGCATTCGGCCGGCCGGGATCGTCTGACCATGAGCGTGCATATCAATAAAACCGGGGCTGACTATTCGATTCCTGGCATCAATGATCTTTGGTGCCGATATGTTTTCAGTTGTAACCGCTGAGATCCGGCCGTCTTTGATCCCGACATTTCTGATCTCATTTAGTCCGGTTTCAGGATCGATCACACGTCCGCCGATGATCACGATGTCATAGTCGGCAGCAAAAAGCGTTGTCGCCAAAACGAACATTAGCACGGTGATCTGAGCTACATAAGTTCCAAATGTTTTCATTGATGCTGTTTCCTTAATTTCCGGAAACAAACGTTTTCAATACGTTTGTTTTCCGAACTAAATTTATTACTACTTGATCTTCTGACCCGGGATCTCCGCGCCGCCCTGTTTGAGGGTTAAACCGGTTACTTTTCCATCCGCACCCTTTTCAAATGTGATCGTCGCACTCACATCTTTTGAAAAGAATTTTGTTTCCGATTCCGCCAAAAGCGCGAATTTTGATTGCCACGCAACCTGACCCAGAAGTTTTCCATCCTCGAGCATTATTTTTATGACTATATTCGGCTGTTTGACCTGATATTCACCTACGTATTTTTCCAGTGTCTTTAGGTCAACCTCAATTGCGGCGCGTTCCTTCGGGATCTC
>JBGTEI010000577.1:0-9723 GCA_041747875.1 Pyrinomonadaceae bacterium
TCTGCCGAGAATCGTTTGCACCTGGCGGGTATTAAAGCGGGTCGCCAAGTATCGAAACAAAACGCGTCCGGATATGGCTGAAGGATGCAATGAAAGGTTTGACTGGGAGTTTACAAAATACGTTTGGAATTTTAAGAGAGATAAGAATCCGGCCATCGAAGTGAGATTAAAAAAATTCCCAAAGGTGAAGCTAAATCATTTGAGATCCAAACGTGAGATCGAAGATTTTTTTACTAATGCGGCTTACCTTAACCCGCGAAATATTGCGACCGGGGCATAACATAGATGAACAATTGGCGGAAAGAAGAATTTGAAATAAAGACGGATCCCCGCGATCTGGACATTGATGCGATCCACGATTATCTGGTGAATGAATCATATTGGGCAAAAACTCGAACGCGGAAACAACTTGAAACGGTGATCAAGAATTCGCTTTGTTTTGGGGTTTACCGTGAGAAAACGCAGATCGGTTTTGCGCGCGTGGTTACGGATTATGCTACGTTTGCATATCTTGGCGATGTCTATATTCTTCCCGAATTTCAGGGAGAAGGATTGGGAAAATGGTTGATGGAAGTTGTTTCCGGGCATCCCGATCTACAGGGCTTCAGGCGATGGATCCTGGCGACAAAAGATGCCCACACACTTTATGAAAAATTTGGGTTTAGTGAATTAAGGCATCCCGAGCGCTGGATGGAAAAACCTGCACCGGATGCATATTGAAGATCCTCATTTCAAGAGATAAATGAAATAACCCGGACTTAATTACGACCCGGAAGTATAAAAGGAAGCGAACACACGCGAAAACTCGATAAGCTATCCGGCGCGCAACCGCTGAACTATTCTAGTCCCAAAAGAATCCTTTGCTTTTGTTCCTGAATCGTACATTCAGGAGATTCTTTGGCGTTTTCGCAATTTGTTGCTCTGCCAAAGACAATGTCTCTGAATATTATTGTCGCTTGAACCGCGATGTAGCCAATCGCGAAGCTTAAAACAATTACGATCGCTGCAATGATTGCTTTTTCCTTCATCCCTATTCTCCTGTCTGGTGTCAATTTAAAATGATGACGGAATATAAATTTTGAGAACGGAATAGCGGTTTTCAATTTTTGCTTCGTAATTGGCCTAACGATATATTTAACGATCTCTTATGTCAATATTTAAGGATGGGCGAACGGTCAAAAGACGAAGGAATAGCGTTTTGTTTTTTCTGTTATATGAATGAAAAACGTGCTCGAATCCTTCGGTAGTGATTTGACCCTAAAACGAAAGAGTTTTATCATTCTTATCCGTGGCCGGAGTGGCGAAATTGGTATACGCACTAGACTCAAAATCTAGCGGGCTTAACGCCCATGTCGGTTCGAGTCCGACCTCCGGCACCAGAGATTTTTTTGGAAGAGGCAAAAGTAAATAGGAATAAATCTATTGCTTTTGTCTTTTTTGATTTTTAGACTGACCAATACAGATGCGAATCTCCGAATTCAACTACGAATTACCAGACGAGCTGATCGCGCAAAACCCTCCCGAAAAGCGCGATGATTCCCGAATGCTTTTTGCGGATCGGAAGAATATTTCTTTAGAAGACACTGCGTTCAATAGTTTTCCCGACCATTTACGAAAAGGCGATGTGATCGTTTTAAATAACACAAAAGTATTTCCTGCGCGACTTTTCGGAGAAAGTGAAACGGGCGCAAATATTGAGTTGTTTCTTGTAAACGAGATCGAAGAAAAGGTTTGGGAAGTTCTTGCGCGACCCGGAAGACGTTTAAAACCGGGAAAGCGGATAAATTTTGGCGGCAGACTTTCCGCCGAAGTGTTAGAAAAAAAAGAAGTCGGAAAGATCGTAGTTGAATTTGATTCGGAAGAAGATTTCGACCTCGTTCTCGACGAATTAGGACAAACTCCGCTGCCTCCGTATATAAAGCGTGACACAGGAAATTTGGACGAAGATCGAAACCGCTATCAAACCGTTTACGCAAAGAACCGCGGAGCAATTGCCGCACCGACGGCCGGTTTGCACTTTACACCGGAAATAATGAGTGAGATCAGATCGCGCGGGGTCGTAATAACGGAAATTACTCTCCACGTCGGTTACGGGACATTTGAGCCGGTCAGAGTGGACGAACTTTCTGAGCACAGCGTGATGGCCGAATCCTTTGAGATCGAAGCTTCGGTGAGTGAAATTCTAAACGCGGCTAAAACTTCGGGAAACAGGATAATTGCTATCGGAACGACCACCACACGAGCACTTGAAACATGTTTTTCAAAACATAGTAAGTTTATCAGCGGAAAACAAACCGCCGATCTGACCATCACTCCGGGTTACGAGTTTTCTGCGATAGACGGACTTTTGACAAATTTTCACCTTCCGAAATCGTCGCTGTTGGTGTTAGTATCAACATTTGGCGGCTACAATTTTATAATGGATGCTTACCGGCACGCGGTCACCGAGCGTTATAGATTCTACAGCTACGGTGATTGTATGCTTATCATTTAGAAGATATTTTCCCGACGATCGACAGACTTTTCTTATGGCTGTAATGCAAAAAATTCGAGAGATCCTTCTTCCCGAAGAATTTGAAGCACCGGTTTTGGATCCGCCTCAAGAACCTACGAAATATAGAATTATTCCGCTCGACCAAAAAAACCTTGAAGAGGTAATTAAGCTAAATCTTCGCTGCTTTAGCAATGGTGAGAATTATACCGAAGCTACCTTTAAGCATTTGCTCACCGCGCCAAATATCCTCGGATATAAAATTATTACTTCTGAAAAACGAATGGTCGGATTTATTTTTATTGCGGTCAGCAATGAGACGATCGGGCATATTACTACCGTCGGGATCGCCCCGGAACACCGCAAACGCGGACTGGCAAAGAAACTTCTCGAACACGCAGAAAAGGCGCTGAAGAAACGCAATTATGATTCTGCCGTTTTGGAAGTAAGAGTAAGCAATTACATAGCGCAAAATCTATATCATCAGCTTGGTTACACGATCATACAAAAAATTAACCGCTATTACGCGGACGGTGAAGACGCATATCTTATGGCTAAAGCCTTGCATTCTAAATGATCCTACCAAAGATATATCCGATCACAGACGCCCGTCTGACGCTGCTCTCGCACACCAAACAAATAAAAAAGCTAATTGAAAGCGGAGCGGAATTTATTCAACTTCGCGAAAAATCCGCTGCGACCGATAGCTTTTATGAAGATGCTCTAAATGCTGTCAAAGTCGCGCATGCCTCGGGTGCAAAACTTATTATAAATGACAGGGTTGATATCGCTTTGGCAACAGGCGCCGATGGTGTCCATCTTGGCCAAAACGATCTTCCGCCCGAAGAAGCGCGAAGAGTTTTGGGAGATGAAGCGATAATAGGATTTTCCACGCACAACCTTGATCAGGTAATTCAAGCGACAAAACTACCGATCGATTACATCGCCATCGGTCCTGTATTTGAAACCTCAACAAAAAATGATACCGATCCCGCCGTCGGGCTTGAAGGCATTACTCGTATTCGCGAAGTGATCCAGGAGCTTCCATTGGTCGCGATCGGGGGAATAAACTTTAACAATTTTTGCGATGTACTGGCAGCCGGCGCTGATTCTGTAGCAATTATTAGCGGGATACTTACTCCGCCCGAAAAAATCGGGCAGACATTCAGAAAGTTTGATTCTTACGCCAAAGTATAAACAATTATTAACAACGTTAAAATTATTCTTGCATTTTCTTACTAAATAAGTGAGAATAGTCATTGTCTGAAAAGGCACACGCCCTCAGTTCTTTATTCACGACACCCACCATTTCCAAATAAATTCCGGGAGAATTTAAAAACCAATGAGTTTGCTTGACGTAACACCGCTTATTGAGCAGATGCTGCTCATTTCCGACAACATAAGCGATTTGAACTTCTCGACCGGTCAAAAGCCGCAAGTCGAGATCAGCGGACGTTTGTTTTCCGCGTCGCCGCTCGGATTGGGCAAAATGACTGCGTATCAGACAGAAATGATCGCGATGTCGATTCTGCGAGATAATCCTGAAGCATCATCTCAACTCGCAAAATTCGGAACCGCCGATCTAAGCTATAGCCTTCCCGGCCGTTGCCGCTTTCGTGTAAATATTTTTCAACAGCGCGGATCTTTTTCCATAGTAATGCGGCTTATTCCGCATGAAATTCCAAGTTTTGAATCACTTCGCGTCCCTCCTCAGCTAACAGATATCGCCGATATGAGGAATGGTTTGGTGCTTTTAACAGGTCCGACCGGATCCGGTAAGAGTTCAACACTTGCTGCGATCATCGATAAGATCAACGAAACAAAGAGCTACCATATTGTCACCATAGAAGATCCGATCGAGTTTTTGCACACGCATAAAAAATCAACGATAAATCAGCGCGAAGTAGGTTCTGATACAAAAACCTTCGCCGCTGCGCTTCGTGCCGCCCTGCGTCAGGCTCCAAAAGTTATCCTCGTCGGAGAGATGCGTGATCTCGAAACAACAGAAATTGCGCTTGAAGCCGCTGAAACCGGTCACTTAGTATTATCAACACTCCATACGATCGATGCGGCTAAAACCGTCGATCGAATCATCGGTCTTTATCCGAAAAACGAAGAAAAAATAATACGCACACGTCTTGCACAGACTTTCCGCTACATAATTTCTCAACGCCTCATTCCAAAAGCAGACGGCACCGGACGTGTTCCTGCCGTAGAGATACTTAAAGGAAGCCCACGTACTAGAGAATATATTGAAAACGGTGAAAGCGAAGGCAAAACGCTGCTTGATGCTATGCGCGATGGTTCGCTTGACGGTATGCAGGATTTCGATTCAGTTATTCGTGAAATGATAATGAACGAAACGATATCGCTTGAAGACGGTCTTTCCTATGCGACCAACCAAAATAACCTGATGCTCCAGCTCAAAGGCTTAGCCTCAACGGAAGACTATGTTGTAGATCAGGAAAGAACAAAAGAGAAAGAAAACTCAATTGGATCCACACCGCCGCCAACCAATCGACCGCCCGAAGGTTCGGTCTTGGATATGCTCGAATAATGAATTGTTAGGCTATAAATATTATGATTATTAGATGTGATAATTGTTCGGTTTCTCTGCAGCTTGATGAATCGAAAATACCCGGAAAGGCTTTCACGGTCAAATGTCCGCGTTGTCAAAACCTGATCCAGGTTAGGCAAAAGGAAAATGGACGAGGCCCTTCTACGGTTGAGCAGCTGAAATCGAATTCACCTGCACCCGCCGTTGGGGATGGAACTCAAGACTTTGAAAGAAAAGAATCAGAGATTCAAATAAATAGCGCTCTTCGGTCTCTGCTGACAGCCCTTCAGGGAGAAGGAAAGTCGCTTGAAATGAAGGACGACGACACTGCGAAACCGCGACGCGTTCTGCTTTGTCTTGGAGCCAAACGCGATCAGGTAGCGAAAACACTTGTCGGCGCAGGATACAAAGTCTATATGGCCCAGACACCTGCACAGGCAAATGAACGCCTACGTGAAGGTAAAACCGAAGTCCTATTATTCTCGCCGGATTTTGCCGCTGATTTTGGCGGTGCAGCAATACTTCAGCAAAAACTTAACGGGATGCCCGCCGCCGACAGAAGACGACTTTTCTTGGCCTCGATCGAGGAAGGCGGAACGACACTGAATGCTCACGAGGCATTTCTCAGGAATCTGAATTTGATCGTAAATGCGGATGATATTGAACAGATTCCCTTGATCCTTAACCGGGCTTTGGACGATTTCAACGACCTTTATATGTATTACAATCGTGCCGCAGGTGCGGAAGCTATATAAGGTGAAAAGGTGAAAAAGTAGAAAAAGTAGAAAAAGTAGAAAAGTTAAAACGTATATAGTTGTTTAACTGAAAAATCAGAAAGGTGGAAAAGTAAGATACATCAAAACTTTTTCACCTTTCCGCTTTTTCACTTTTAAACGTTCACACCTTTTAACCTTTATTGTGTTCGTTTCCTTTTTTCAGTCAAGCTGTCGTCCATCAGCAATTCGCCGTTTTCATAAACGGTTCTCAATTGTGATCCTTCGGCGGAGAGTGTTTCAGTATCAGGAAGACGAATGGTTTTATATTCACCGGATTCATCTTTTACAAGATCAAGCCTTCCCTTTTTACTCGTCTTTCCGGCGTCCGTGATCGGCTGTTTATAAACATCGCGCAATTTTCCGTCAACCACTATTGCCGAGGTTTTATAAGCAAATTTCAACGTATCGCGGTTAACTTTCTGCAGCATGCTGCCGCCGATGCCAAATGCTATGTTTGAAGCGGAGAACCCCTGATCTTTTAGATCCTGCAATATCTCGTTGATCGAGTCTGCATTTACACCGTCGCCTTGAATAACACGGACCGTATTTAAGACCTTAAATCCCTTCAAATTAACCGTCGTTCCAAATTTCTCGCCTAAGATATTCATGATCTCGGAAACCACTTTTACCGGATCGCCGGAATCGGGTCGAATTACAACAGTCGCACCGGAATCGATCACATTCTGTCGCAATTGTTCGCCCCAGATCTTTTCGACAGCTTGATAAATATTCCACGAATCGGAAACCACAGCGAGGATCGCGCAGGGCTTTGCAAAATTCTGCAGCATATTCTTATATGCGAGAATTTCGTTTTCGCGTCCCCATGCCGTCATCGTTGAATGCTCGGCAGCCGGGATCGAAAACCCCGCCATTTTTTCGTTGTAAAAATCCCGGTGAAGGATCAGAGAAGACATCGTATCGGTACCGAGAAAATTAACCAGGTGGGCAGCTCCGCCGATCGCTGCAGTCTCTTTTGAAGAAACACCGCGGCTGCCAAAATCGTGAACTTTGAAATCTATCTCCGCATCCGCATCGTCTGCGGTTTCTTTTAGGAATCTATAAAAATTCTTCTTGATGTAATAACTTTGCGTCGCCACCGTGATCGGATACCAGATCCGCATCAACTGAGTTTCAAACCAGCTTGTCAGCCAATAAAATTCGGGATCGGTGTTTTCAACCGTCATCAGCGCATTATGAAGCGGAACAACCGAACCTTCCGCCACTGATCGAACGCGAAAAGGCATTTTTCCGTCATATCGTGCGACAACGTTTTCCAACCCTCGTAATTAAACGGCAAACCATGCGCCGTTATAACCTCGCGGGTTTCCTCCACCATCTCTAACGAAAACGGCTCCAAAAAATAGCGTTTCAAAATATACTGCAAACCAAAGAAAACCGTTCGATCCCAATCCCGGTCAGTCCCGCGTGATTCAAGATAGGAATGAACCAGCGTCGTATTCGGCGGATACTGCAGCCAATGACTCGCTTTGTAGCTGTCCGTGTCAATAATTCTGTTTATTTCGTAAATATTAACGCTCCTTTTTTCGGTCGAGGAAATTAAAGTCTATAAGAATTTTTACCACAGAGCACACAGAGTGCACAGAGTTTTAGAAAAACGTTTGATCGCCGGAAGAAATCTGAAGTATATGTACGAACTGGAACGAATGGGCTTGAATCTTGATGGTTGGAAAACTATTTTTAAACTCCGTGCTCTCTGTGTTCTCGGTGGCAAAACATCTTCTAAGCCTTTTCAATAAAATCCACCACAACCTGTGCCAGTTCTTCACCATTATCTTCCTGCAAAAAGTGCCCGCCGCCTTTTATCGTGGTATGCGGTTGGCCTTTCGCGCCGGGAATTTCCTTTTGCAAAACTTTGTCCGCACCGCGCGTGATCGGGTCGCCGTCGCTAAATGCGGTGAGGAATGGCTTCTCAAATTTTCGTAAAGATTCCCATGCGGCACGGTTTGCAGCTGATGCCGGATCATCCGGCGAGATCGGTACAAGGCGCGGAAACACTTTCGCCCCGGTTTTGTATTTTTCTTTTGGAAACGGCGCTTTGTATGCGTTGATCACGTCTTTTGAAAGCGTGCTTGTGCAACCCATTTTTATCACTTTGCCAACAGGAAAGATCGGCATCGCCTGCGACATCTTGAGCCACATCTTAAAAGCCTTTGGAGTTTCCTCATCGCCCGTCGGGAGGAATGTATTTGCCGCCACGACGCGCGAAAATCTATCGGGCATTTCGCCAACGATCCGGAGACCGATCAGCCCGCCCCAATCCTGACAGACGAGCGTGATGTCTTGCAGATCAAGCTTTTTGATCAAATTCTTAATGCTGTCGACGTGCATCTGAAATGTGTATTTTCCCTTCTCCGTATATTTATCCGATTTGCCAAATCCGATCAGATCAGGAGCGATCACCCGGTGTCCCGCGTCTGCTGCGATCGGGATCATCTTGCGGTACAAATAGCTCCACGAAGGTTCGCCGTGGAGCATCAAAACCGTCTCGCTTGCATCTGAATTTCCTTCGTCGACAAAGTGCATTCTCGCATCGCCAAAATCTGTGTAATTTGGCTCAAACGGATAATCGGGCAGGTTTTTAAATCTTTCGTCTGGTGTTCGTAAAATCATAATTTTATAAGTTCAGAGTCCCGTTCAGATTCCCCCGTTCAGAGTCCCGCCTTTAGGCGGATTCTTACGCCGCGCTTCGCGGGCGTTCACCGCCTTAAGGCGGGACTCTAAACGCGGAACTTTGAACTCCGTTACTGCATTCCGAGAAAATATCGGATGATGTGAATGTTATCTTCAAAGAATTCATCTTCCTTTTCTCCCAAAGCTGAAAGCGGCAGCCAGAAAGCCTTCTTCGCATCATCGCCGCCTTTGACGCGCGGCAGACCGTTTTTTAAACTCGATTCGAGCTCAATATAGTAAGCAAAAGTTATTGTCCGTCCGCGATTTGAGCGGTCTGGATAATCGAATTCTTTTGTCGCTTTTATGCTTCCGCGAAGAACCGGGGATGGTACTTTTATCTGCGTTTCTTCTTTTAACTCCCTGATCGCATTGTCTTCAAGCGTCAGATCGGGTTGAATAAATCCGCCCGGAAGCGCAAGCAGTCCTTTGCCGGGTTGGAATCCGCGCCGAATTACAAGGATGTGTCCGCTTTGTACGACTACCGTATCGGTCGTGACAAACACAGGCGCAAATGGCACGCCGACAAACCTCGTATCTTCTTTATATTTCTCTAAGTATTCAAATTCCTTTTTTAAGTGCGGGTAGAAATCTGTTTCCTTAAATGCGTTAAGGTAGTTTGCAGCTTTTTCGGGAACGTCCCGTTGCCAACCATCTTCATCATTAAAATATTTTTCGCGGATATCGCTCGCGTTGACGCTCAATAGTTGCTTGTCGGAGCTAAAGTACTCTTCAAACTTCCATTGCGGAAACATATTCAGATAGTAAGAACTTCGATCCTTAAAAAACCCGACGATCGCGATCTTTGAAAACTCACCGATCTCACCTTCTTCGGTTATTTCCTCGACGATGTTCTGGACTTCAGCCGTCCACACGTGATCGTTGTATGGATAATCGCGAACCGCGCGAAAAATAAGCGACTTTTCCATCAGCGGAAAACATCCCCGAATAATTTCTTCACGCATCGCCGGCGTAAATGGATTTTTGACATCAGACGCACTTCGGGCCGAGCCAAGTATGACGATGACTTTCTCACATAAATTAATTGCGTGCTGGATCAATTCCTGGTGGGCTAAATGGAAGGGTTGGAAACGCCCGATGACGATCCCGTAATCATATTTCTTATTCATCTTCTCAACACTCTCCGTGTTTTCTATTTTCGCCCCGCTTCCTGCGTGGCTACACAAACAATATATGCTTATCTTAACGGA
>JBGTEI010000578.1:0-7060 GCA_041747875.1 Pyrinomonadaceae bacterium
GAAGAATTCGGGCTGACCAATATTGAATTCGTTAACTCCGTTTACCCCGCGGACAGCCATATAATTTGCCCAAGAAAAATTCGGGGTGATCTTTTCCGCATCATCAACGCTTACTTTTGAATAGCGATTATCAGGGTTTCTGAGGTCAGTTCTGGAAAGTGACGCGTATGCCAGACGAACCTGAATGCGCATTACGATAAAAGAATTGTCGCGGGCAGTCTGTTCATCATCGCCAGTCAGCATAAACATCTTCTGCATATACTGACGGAATTTTTCGCGTGTTTCCTGCATTTTTTCAGAACCGTCAACATAATAATCGCGGGTTGGCATGCTCAGCCCGCCCTGTCCCGAATTCGCAATATACGTTGTGCTGTCCTTAAGATCCGTTCCGCCGCCAAAACCAAAGATCGCCGGTATACCCCTGCTGTGCATTTTTGCTATTTGGGTTTGCAGCTCTTTCTTCGAACTAATACTGCTGATCTCATTTAGTACAGGCATGATAGGTTTTGCGCCTGCGGCTTCGATCGACTGTTCATCCATACATGAGTAATAAAAATCTCCGATGAGCTGCGCATCGCTTCCTTTCGCGCCGCCATCCTTTGACGCTTCGTCCAAAATTCCGCGTAAAATTGTCCGATTGTTTTCCGCCAGGACATTGAAACTCCCCCAGCGTGATTCAGCAGGCGGGATCTCAGTATTCTTTATCCAGTTTCCGTTCGCAAATTGAAAGAAGTCAGTACATGCTTCTACCGAGCGATCCATATTGCTTATATCAAAGCCCTTATTTTGCGCCGCCGCAAAAGCGGAAAACGTCAGCAAAAGGGCAAGCAAAGTTACAATTCGAAAGTAAAGTCTGCGCATTTTATTCTCCTAAGATATTGTTTAAAAAGATATGTTTGTTAACTAATTCTATTACGTGTAGATACCGGAATGTGTTTCATTGCTATACTACCGGGATAAATTTTTCGTTTACCCGGTTCCATAATTCTATGGCGAGCTCTTTTCGGTTTGTTTTTACGACAGTTTCAAAGCCGAAATTTACGATCGCCTTTGATTCCCGAAGCTGAAAGAAACGCCATAAATGTTCGATAAAACTGGAATCGTCCCACCAGCAGATGGCGTCGCTTGCCTTTGTATCCGAATTCTCGACCTGATAGGTAATGGAAGCGTAGTGGATCGGAAGATCTATCTTTGCCGCAAATTCAAAAAATGACGAATTAAACGGCAAGACTTCTTCGCCTTTTGTACTCGTACCTTCCGGGAAAATGATCACACCTTCCCCGCGGTCGAGAGTATCGATGATCTTCGCGCCTGCGATCGGAATGTCGCGTCTGTTCTCACGGTCGATATAGATATTACCCATGTCTCCGACGATCTTTCCGGCGAGAAACCAGCTTTCAATGTCGCGCTTCGCCACAAACACACTTTCGATAATTGCTCTCAAAACCGGAATATCTACATAACCCAAATGATTAGAAACGAGGAAAAAAGGCTGGCTTGGCTTATCGCCGATGATCTCGATCTCCATTCTTGAAAGTTTGACGAACGCCTTTGACCAGTTTCGAAACGCCAGTTGGCGCCAGTAAGCTTTGTTTGGAATAAAAAAATCGCCTACGAACCAACCAGAGTAGATCGCCATCGTGGTTGCGAAAAAAGCCGTCATCCTGAATGCTGCGCGTATATACTTCATTATTTACTGTCTATTTCGCTCTCGCTGTCGATGTTCTTAAAATTATAACGTAACAAAACGCGCATAGCCAAAGGCCTTCCCTTTACGTCTGCCGGCCGCCATTTTAGACCCCGGATCGTTTCTATTACCGATTCATCGAGACCAAAGCCGGCCCAACGAAGAATTTCTATCTGTTTTACATTTCCTGTTTCGTCAATATCGACAGCGGCATCGACCGTAGCAAGCACGTCGTAAATGCCTGCCGTCTTTGTATATTCAGGCTTAACGCGGAGATAGGGCATCGGAGGTCTCAGATCTTTTGAATCTGCATCGTCGGTTGTAAATGCTGAATCGGCAGTTTCAAGACGATAATTTGACTCTTCGATTTCATTTGAGCGAATTTTTTGGGAAAGTTCTCTCGTGGAATTTTCGATCGAAGCGATCAACTTCTGCTCAGATATTTCGGGTGAATCTTCTTCATATTTTGAAAGGCTCCAGCTAAGAAGTTTTCCAGTTCGCGAGCTGACCAGAAAGTACGCGATATGTGATTCAAAATAACTTTCGCGTTCAAATGATGTCCTGCGAAGCGTTTCGGTTTTGATCAGCAAAAAATAATTGCAGCCTACACTGCCGCCGTAGTTTTTAGAATCCTCGATCGAAAGATTAAAAGGTCTCTCGAATTGCTTCGCGGAGAAGATCATTTCACTCATCGATCGTTCGATGACGTCGAATTCCGGTGAGAAGCCGGATTCGATATGCCGCAAAATACGGTCGGATGAAGAGCCGGCATTCGGAGCAATGATCGCAATATTTTGCGAAAAAGCAGCGGCTGAAAATACTATTAATATAAAAAAAGAGAAGGCGGGAAACGATCTAAGTCGCAATTTCGGTTCGAAGATCTTCTTGCTGCACATTCCTCTATCGGAAAGCTCACTGATGATAGATTTTTGAGATCTCATCTTTTAATTCTTCCGGAAAACAGACCCGATGAATTTGATAATTTTTCTGGAGACCGCGAACAGCCGCGCTGACCTCGGAAATTTCCTTTATTTGCGGCTTTGAAAAGCCGTCTTCAACATAAATGAAGTTTTTTGGTTCCCCTATCTCTTTTGTGTAAAAGTAATATGGAACGTCACTCGCCTTATCCTCGACAAAATAATACTCGGGATCATAGCCGGAATCGGCGACGATCGCTTCAACCTTTTTCATAAACTCACCGCGTTCATCTTCAGGCATATCGAGATCGAAGACCTTAAACAGTCTTCGGTTTAGGAAGCGTTTGGAAAGGTCCGCCAATATCGGATCTTCGCTATTTTGCCATTGCTTAATGTGAAAAAGTATATCCGAATCATCGATCTTAAGATGTTCCGTAAGCGTTAGCTTTTCACCCGATAAAAGCTTCTCGAAAGGAGTTCCTTTTGCGCACCATACGAAACGGTCATTTGCGAAAAGCACTAAAGATCTTTTAAACAATGAGCGCAAAATAGCTTCAGCCGCCCGAAGCGTTCGATGAAAATAAACCTGGCGAAACATATAATATCTTGCCTGTAAATAATCCTCGACCGCATAAACGCCGCGAGCCGAAACAAAAAGCCGGTCATTTGATTCATCGATCTCGATCGACTTTATTATCCATTCAAGATCGTATATTCCGTATTTTGCACCGGTCATCAGCGAATCGCGAAGCAGATAATCCATTCTGTCTGCATCGAGCTGCGAAGAAACAAGCTGTGCTAACGCCGTAGGACGAAAATCCCCGCGTATGATACTTGCTACTTTATTCGGAAGTTCGGGTGAATATTCCGCTAAGAGCTTTCCGGGTTCGGTATCTTTGCTCAATACGGTTTCAATTGAGAATGCTTCGTGGTGAAAGCCCTGGATCGGTTCGATGACATGAGAAAATGCTCCGTGGCCAACGTCGTGGAGAAGTGCCGCTGCCCTAACCGCGGTCCGGTCGGATTCTGAGATCTCGTATTTTGTCCTGAGTTTATTTAAAATTCGTGTCGCTAAATGAAGAACGCCAAGAGAATGGGTAAACCTTGAATGTTCGGCACCCTGATATGCAAAATACGCCAAACCGAGCTGCCGAATTCTTCGAAGCCGCTGAAATTCAGGCGTGTCGATGAGGCCTGTCAACAGACGGCCTTCCGCATCGGTAGTATCAAGACGAATAATATTGTGAACCGAATCCCGGTATATTCTTTCAGACATTTAGCGGTTTGCGAATCGAGTAATGAGAGTAGCTTCGAAAAATAAAATCCGAAAAATTGAATAATCTACAAAAAAATGTAAATACTACGTTCCAATTGAATTCAGTTTACTGTGCAGTGTCAACTGACCTTTTTGTAACTATTAATACTAATAGAGTTAACCCACTATTGCAATCCGTTTGGCGAGCTGGCGTTATATTTGCATTCCATACGTTTTAGTTAATCAAATTTCGTGCGTTCACAAACATAGAACCGCTTCGAGATTTACCTTTAAAACACATAAGAGGAGTTAAAAATGAACAAGAATTTTAAGTTTATTTCAATATTTCTGGCGATACTATGCTTTGCGACAATGGCAATTGCACAAGAAACGACCGGAAGCCTTGAAATAACTACACAAGATAACACGGGAGCCGTTGTTCCGGGTATAACTGTAACGATTACAAACGCCGGTGGAACAGCTGGATACAGACGTGTTGTTACAACGAATAACACTGGGGTTGTCAAGATACTGAGAGTCCCATCAGGAAGGTATAACGTGAAAACCGAAGCCTCTTCGGGTTTTGCATCGATTACCTATACCAACATTGACGTTGTATTGGGTGCAACAACCCCAGTCACTCTCGGTCTTTCGGTTGGCGGCGTCGATGCTGTCGTGGACGTTTCGTCTGGAGACAATGTTACCATCGACACTACTTCCACAAAGATTCAAACTAATATCACTTCCGCAGTTGCAGAGCTTCTGCCAAAGGGAACAAATTTTGCGAGTTTGCTTCAGATTTCACCTGCTACCCGCGCGGAATCAAAATCGGGCGGTTTTCAGGTAGATGGAGCGAGTGGTTCTGAAAATACTTTTATTGTTGATGGAAACGAGGTTACGAATGCTCTTTCGGGAACTTTGGACGCCAATAACAACCTTCCTTTCTCGATTGTTCAGGAAGTTCAGGTAAAGTCTTCAGGCTTTGAAGCTGAGTATGGTGGAGCGACCGGTGGTGTTATAAACGTTGTAACAAAGGGTGGCAACAACGACTTTAGCGGTGAGTTCGGCCTTGGTTTTAGCCCTGCTAAATTACAAGCTGCTGACCGCGATGTTTTGTTTTTGGATGGTACGAAGGCGGTTCATCTGAGACAAAATGGAATCGACCATGATGCTGGTTTTTTCCCATCGGCAACCTTTAGTGGTCCGATCGTCAAGAATAGAATTTGGTTTTTAGGCAGCTATACGCCGCAGTTTCTCGATTTTGAAAGAACGATTAATTATCGCAACGCTAGCCTGGGATCCGAAACCTACCGAAGCACACAGACGAATTACTATGGATTTGGGCGCGTTGATGCGCAACCTTTCAATTCGCTTCGCGTATCCGGAACATTCGTTTGGAATCCGATCGCGCAAGATGGCGGACTCCCCGCAATTTCAAGTCAATTTGACGGGGCACTTCCAAACGGAAACGGCTTAACGGGAGTTGAGTATGAAGCTCAGACAGGTGGTCGACAGAATTCGAACATTGTAACGGTGCAAGGTGTTTGGACAGCTACGAGTAACCTGATCGTTGCTGGTCGAATGGGACGAAATTTCTTGAACAACAAATTGGGAACTTACGGCGAATCGCCCGTATTTCCAATTACCCTTGCTAACACGCGTAGATCGATTAGCACGTTGAGCCAAGCGCCTCCTGCAGGCGCGGGCGGTCAACCGGGAACTTCAAATGGATATGCGGTTACGGCTGCTACCGTTGAGGACTACGTGGTTCGCGACACCTACGATTTTGATGGTACCTACATAGCTAATTTTGGTGGCCGCCACGAGTTCAAAGGCGGATATCAGTACAATAAGATTTTTAATGGTGTAAACGCGCCTCAAAATGCTCAGCTACTTCTCTACTATGGTCCGAACAACACAATTGATCTAAGATCGGGACGCAATGTGACACCTACCCCGGGTAGTATCGGAACAGGTCGTTGGATTCGTTTTGGTACAATTGGTAGTGCAGGTAGCACAAATAACGGTATCTTTTTCCAGGATAAATGGCAGCCGACAACACGTCTGACGTTAAACTTGGGATTCCGCATAGAGAATGAAGAAGTACCGAGTTTTAACAATGACCCATCTATAAAATTTGGATGGGGAGATAAAGTAGCTCCACGTATCGGCGGTGCGTATGATCTAACCGGCGACGGAAAAACAAAAGTTTCGGCGTTTTACGGTTGGTTCTATGATCGATTCAAGTATGATCTTCCGCGTGGTTCGTTTGGCGGAGACATTTTCATCAGCGACTACTTCGAGCTCTTTGACGCTAATAAGAATTTCAATACTTACGATCCGACAACTGCTTACGGATCATCGGCACCACCACTAATTCTTGGCGGAAGCTGTCCGCAGA
The DNA here is from genome assembly GCA_041747875.1 of Pyrinomonadaceae bacterium. Taxonomy (GTDB): domain Bacteria; phylum Acidobacteriota; class Blastocatellia; order Pyrinomonadales; family Pyrinomonadaceae; genus Aridibacter. Next base: position 6,261 of record JBGTEI010000578.1, read on the forward strand.
CCGGTACGGTTTACGGCACGATTCGTTGTGCGGTAGATCACCGTGTTCCTTCAAATGATCCATCTCTCGATGCAGCAACGCAGGGCGGTATAGATCCGGATATTAAGGCTTATCGTCAGCAAGAACTTACGTTTACGTTCGAACGTGAATTAAGCAGCAAATATTTGTTTGCGGCTCGATATACGCGTAAGAAGCTTGACCGGGCTGTAGAAGATATCGGATTTATCAATCCAACAGGTAGTGAAGTTTACATCATCGGTAATCCGGGAATTGGTTTAGCAAAAACTGCTTATGAAGCGAATGGTTGGATTGCTACCAAAGCGCAGCGCGATTATGACGCGGTTGAGATTCGTCTAAATAGACGCTTTGCTGACAATTATTATTTCAACGCGAACTATACATGGAGTCGTCTATATGGTAACTACTCTGGACTGGCAAGCTCTGATGAAGAAGGTCGAACAGATCCAAACGTTTCGCGTTCATTTGATGCTCCTTTTACAGAGTATCGAGTGTCAGGCGGTGAAACAGTTGGTCTTTTGGCAACTGACAGACCGCACACGTTCAAATTTGCTGGAGCTTATAGCCTTAATGGGGAGAAAATCGGTATAGGACCAAATAACTCTACTGAATTTCAAACGTTCTTTACGGCTCAAAGCGGTACTCCATTGACCACTTTTGTTACTGTAGCGGGTTACGACTCGGTACACTTACGAGAGCGTGGCGATATCGGAAGAACAGATATGTTTACTAAAACTGACTTTGCGTTACGGCATCGTTATAAGTTTGGTCGAGACAATCGA
>JBGTEI010000579.1:0-8325 GCA_041747875.1 Pyrinomonadaceae bacterium
CAGCTCGATCGGGGTTTCGAGTGCATACACAATGTCTAAGACCGGAAAAGGTACGCCGCTTCCGCTTGATCACGCGCCAAATCTTGTTATCAAAGGCGTTTACGCATATATCCGGAATCCAATGGCACTTTCGGGGATCGGACAGGGAATCGCCGTTGCGCTATTTTTAGGTTCACCTTTGGTTTTGATCTACGCAATTATGGGTTCGCTCATCTGGCAGCTTATTTTTCGTCCGCTTGAAGAAGAGGATCTCCGAAAACGATTTGGCGGGAAATACGAAGATTATTGCGGGCAAGTGAAATGTTGGATCCCAAATGTTACGGCGTATGAGAATAAGAACTCTGCGGTCGAACGCTCGTAGGGGCGACGGCTTGTCCTCGCCCGTGAGCGAAGCGAAAAACCCGCAGAAGAATTGGCCCGCGAGAAAGTCAGAACCGCGACCGTGAGGGAGTGGGTTCGTCGTCATCTATAGCCATAAGGAAAGGCCTTGCCCGCGGAATACGCGGAAAGACGCGGAAAAAAGGAATTTACCCGCGAATTGGCACGCATAAGTCAGAACCGCGACCGTCAGGGAGTGGGTTCGTAGTCATCTTTAGTCGTAAGAAAAGCTCTCCCCGCGGAATACGCGGAAGGACGCGGAACAAACATTTGCTCCGTAAAGGCCACATAGCACCTAACTTACGAAAATCCGCTATTTCAACGATTCATTGTCGCTCCGTGAGCTAAAATAACGCATTTAAAAATGATCGGCATAATCCGCTTTTTGCTATTATTTCCAAAACACATTGTTTCGCGGTTTTTTTCTCTGCGCAAAAAAAATCGGTTTTGCGGTCATTTAATTATTAAACAAACATAAAGTCTCAGTTATGAAAAAAACTTGTCAGAAGTGCGGTCAGGAGAATCTGGCGGAAGCGGCTTTTTGCCGTAATTGTTCTGCGCCTTTAGCCGGAGCTCAGTTTGGCGGCCAACCGGCCAACGCGGCACCAAATCAGCAAAATTTTGGAAATCAGCCCAGCGCACCGGAAAGCTCCGGCGGCGCTTCGACGCAGGCAGTGGTCGCACTTGCCCTTGTTATCGGGAGTTTGTTTTGCTGCGGTCTGACGGCTGTTCCTGCCATGGCGGTTGGGTGGCTCGAACTCGGCGCTATTAAACGCGGCGAGTCGTCAAAGGATGGTCTGATGATGGCGCAGATCGGTTTGTGGGGCGGACTTGCGGTCTCGATCCTTTCAATTCTCGGAGTGATATTGTACTTGTTTGTCGCGATCGCTACTGTTGATTCCGACCCGTACGCCTTTTAGAAATTGATGTGAAATGGCAGAAAATTTGTCACAAGTAGAGATCTGCAGTAAGGGACACCGGCAGCCGGAGGCCGGGAGCAAGTTTTGTATTTACTGCGGTGCGCCGATCATCGTAGGACAACATCCGCAGAATCCGGCAGTATCGCAAAACCCAAACAATCAGGCTCCGAATCAAACTCCGGTCAATCGAAACGCGGCTCAGATCGTACCGCCGATACGACCTCCTCAAGATCCGGCTCCGAAATTTCTGCAACAACAGCCTCAGCCGCCGAATGGGCAAGTTCAACAGCCTCATCAGAATCAACAACAATTTAACCAGAATCCGCAGCCGCCTCAGCGGCAGATAGTTCCGCATCCGCAAGCTGATCTACAGCCGATACCGCAGGTCATCGGAAGTGTTTTAGACTGCTACACATGCGGCGGAAACGGACAGAATCTGGATCCAAAGATCGTAATTTGCTCGGAGTGCCATTGGCTAAAACCGCTCGTTCCAGGCTATCGGGTAGATTCGACGGCTTTTGAATGGGCGGCTGATGCAAAGGCGATGGCGGCTTTGCGTGCGATGACACCGCTTACCTCAGCTGCAAAAATGGTTTCGGAAAAGGTCGGTCGGCGCTGGATCGAATCGACATTTAACGGCATCCTGCTTGGTGAAAAGCAGATGCCGCAGATCTATTCGCAGGCTGTGAAAGCCGCACGAATTTTGGGAATGTCGCATATGCCGGACATCTATCTATCGGGCGAACGCCCCTGGGATTGTCTGACATTCGGCACGGAAAAAGATTCTTTTATCATCATCGGTTCGGCGATCGCCGGAAATTTTCAAGGCCCCGATCTGTTTTTTCTGCTTGCCCGCGAAATGGGACATTGCCAGGCCGGACACGCACTTTGGAACACTGTCATGCGGTTTCTGATCGGTGAGCAAGGGCAGGCAAAAGGATTTATGGCGGGCGGCATAATGAATGCGCTGAAAGGCGGCGCCGGCGGACTCGTCGCAAACGTCGTCGAAGTCCCGCTTCTCGCCTGGGCGAGACAGGCGGAAATTACGGCGGACCGCGCCGGTCTGATCTGCGTTGGGAATGAAGAAATTGTCAGAAGAGTTTTGATCTCGTGGTCGCTGCGTTCTTCGTTTCTATTTAAACAGATAAATATCGAAGCGTGGCTTGAGCAGCAGGAAATGAGCGAAGAGGAAGGTTATTCAAAACTTTCGGAATTGACCACATCGTCAACGCCCTATTTAAGCCGCCGTTTACGGCTTTTGTCCGAATTCTCAAAGAGCAAAGAACTTGCCTATTGGCGAAAATTGATCGTCGACACCATACGAAGATCAGCGCCGCCGAAAAAGGCGAAAGATAAAGACGCAGCCGTTCAGAATGAAGCAAAGCCAAAAGGTGAGGTAAATAAGATAGTCGATTATATCGGCGTTAAGTGCGCGGCGTGCAGGACGCCGATGAAAGTTCCGCTCAAAGTATTGAGCGACAAAACCGAATTGCCCGTAAAATGTCCAAACGAAAAATGCGGGAGGATCACGCGTTTGAAAAAATCATTAACCACACCAAAGGAAATAAAAGCCGCAAAGCAAAAGAAATTTGAGGAGAATATGAATTATGGAGACTAAAGATCAAAATATCGAAACCGCAACCGATGCAGATGGTAATGAATATATTTCCGAAATTGAATCGACGATAACCGAAACGGCTGATGACGGCACGGTGACGGTTGCCGAAATAACGACAACCGCCGATGCGGATGATCCGACCGATGTCGACGGGCAAATGACGATCACGGAAATTGCTCCGGACGGCACTGAGACGGTTACCGAATACGTAGGGAACGAAGAAGGGATCTTTCGGGTTGAGGAAGAATCTGTTTTTGAACAGGCGGCGGAAGCAATTCTCGGGATAGAGATCGAGGACGAACTGACGCAGGTGATGGATGCAGACGGGAATCCGGTTGGCGACGAAGCGGCTCAGGAAACGGAAAATCTTTCGGTTGAACTATCCGCAGATGATACGGATGTTTTCAATTCGGAGACGGATGATCCGCCGGTCAGTATCGAATTTAATCTCGGAGACGGGGATTTTAGCGGATCCGGAGATATTTTCGATTCACCTGATACTTCCGAACCGGATGACGCTTATGATCCGACGCTCGAAACCATTGAAACTGACATTCCGGCAGATGTTTACTCCGCGGATCCGTTAGGCGCGGAAAGTCCGGTTTATGACCCGACCCTTGAAACAAGCGACGAGATTTCTGACAGCGATTTGGAAATGAAAGAGGCTGAAGATCAGGAGATACTCGATCAACAGGCACATACCGATGCAGCAACCGAAGCCCAGCAGGCTGCGGATGATTTTATTGATAAGGGTGATTACGCGGCGGCGGCGGAAGCGCGCGAAGTTGCGGAAAATGAGGCGTGGGAGGCGGGCGATGATTCGATGCTCGGAAGTTCGGATGCACAGGATCTCGAATTTGCCGCCGATAAGCAGGAAGAGGCTGAATCTTATGAACAGCAGCAGGCTGTAAACGCGCAGGAAGGGAATTACGAAGCAGCCAAAGAAGATGCTCAGAATGCTGCTTATGCAACCGGCGACGCAGACTATTTAGCCGGCGGCAACGATCATACAGGGCAGGCAGATTCGGAAGTTTCCAATATGGACAACGCGATCTGGCATGAAGGGCTTGCCGAAGACCGCTTAGACGATGCTGCTTATCACGCAGAGATGGGAAATGAAGATGCTGCAGAATCTGCGCTCAACGCGGCCGGTTCCGAACAGGAAAAAGCTGATGAATATGGCGATAAAGGCGAACACGGAGGAGTAGGAGCAGATTTTGATCCGTCGTCCGTCGTCGAAACCGGCGGCAGCTATGAATCTACGGATGATTATTTAAGCGATATCGACACCGGGTTTGATTCGAATATGGATATGACGGACACGAGCTTTGACGCGGGACTCGATACGTCAATTGATTCATCAGTTGATACGGGATTTGACTCGGGAATTGATTCTACGCCTATCGACTCCGATTTTGATTCAGGAATGGGAGACGTTTAGATTTGCAGAAAGTGACAGGCAGCAGGTGACAAGTGACAAGTGACAGGTGACAAGTGACGAGTGGGTCAGGCAGAAACCCGACAGTGATGGAGGGTGCTCGTGGTCAGCTGGAATTGTCGGGAAAGAATTTGCCCGCGAAAAAGCGCGAAAACACGAAATTAAACCGCAAAGGACGCGAAGGGCGTAAAGGTTTTTTGGATAAAATTGTAGGGGCGACGGCTTGTCCTCGCCCGTGAGCGAAGCGAAAGAACCGCCAAAGAATTTGCCCGCGAATCGACGCGAATCGACGCGAATAAGTCAGAACCGCGACCGTGAGGGAGTGGGTCCGTGGTCATCTGCAATTACAGGCGAAGAATTTGCCCGCGAATAACGCGAATCTGCACGAATCAGAAGAGAGAATCGAGGGGAATTGACTTACCAAAGGAATTAACTCTTATCCTCTCACATCTTCCTAAATCCGTGTGCACCGTGGACGAATCTTCGGCTTTGGTTCACTGTTTCGTCACTCGCTCAGGTTCCTTATTTCCTCAACCGTTTCCGGATTCTCAAGCGCCGAGAGATCTCCCGCATCTTCTCCCAAATAAGCCGAACGGATAACGCGCCGCATTACTTTCGCGTTTCTCGTTTTTGGCAGCGCGGAAACGAAATGTATCCGCGAAGGCGTAAGCGGTTTGCCCATGTCTTTTGCAACTACGGCTTTTAGTTCTGCCTCAAATTGAAGCGCTTCTAACTGGAGCGCGGACATCCTGTCCGCATCGGCGTCGTCTGACGTCGGAATTACTTTATTATCTAGAGAGTTTATCAAGGATTGTTCGCGCTCCGCACTCATTGCAGGCGGGTCGCCCGCGGTTCCTGCGAGGACGCATATGGCGACCATTGCGGTTCCTTTTACGGCATGCGGAACTCCGATCACCGCGGCTTCGACCACTCTTTCATCCGCGACAATCAGACTTTCGATCTCCGCCGGCCCGACGCGTTTTCCGGCAACATTGAGCGTATCGTCCGAGCGGCCGAGAATATACCACTGCCCATCCTTATCCTGCATTGCGAAATCGCCGTGAACCCAGATCTTATCGAAGCGCGACCAATAGGTTTCAAGATACCTTTCATTCTCATCCCAAAAACCGCGCGCCATTCCGATCCAGGTGTCTTTGATCGCAAGTTCGCCAACTTCGCCTTTTTCAACCGATTCGCCGTTTTCATCCAAAATATCGACATTCATTCCCGGACACGGCGCTGGAAACGATCCCGCTTTTTGCGGCAAAAGCGGATTTCCCATCAGGATCCCGCCGGAGATCTCGGTCCCGCCGGAATAGTTGATGATCGGAAGTTTCGAATTTCCGACTTTCTCAAACAGCCAATTCCATGGCGCGGGATTCCACGGTTCACCCGTTGACGCAAACGCCCGAAGACTCGAAAGGTCGTGTTTCTTTGGAAGATCGTCGCCTTTTGTAGAAAGCACGCGTATCAGCGTTGGCGAAATTCCGAGTATCTCAACCTTGTGTTTGGCGGCAAATTCCCACATTCGATCGGGATTCGGATAATCGGGCGAACCGTCATAAAGCACCATCGTCGCGCCGTTTATCAACGCGCCGTAGATCAGCCACGGTCCCATCATCCAACCGATGTCGGTTATCCATGAAATACGGGTGCCTTTCCCGACATCCGTCCCAAAAGCCATATCCTGGGCCGCTTTTATCGGAAATCCGCAATGAACGTGGGCGATCCCTTTTGGTCTGCCTGTCGTGCCGGAGCTGTATAAAATTACAAGCGGATCATTTGCATCGGTCTTTTCAACTTCAGTTTCTTCCCAATTATCATTTCCATTTGTAACGAGTTCGTCCCAATCAATAATTTTTGAGTGATTTAAACTCTTAGTCCCAATAATTGGAGAATCGTCTGAATCTAATCTCCATACAAGAAAAACTTTTTCAATTGTAGGACATTTTGAAACAGCATTATCTGCAACTTCTAACGCGTTAATAAATTTTCTTCGACGTGGAAAACCATCACAAGTAAAAAGTGCTTTAGCTTTGACTGAATTTAACCTACTTGCAATCGCTTCAACTCCATAACCGCTAAACACAGGAACTGCGATCGCACCGATTCGATTTATTGCTAATAATGCGACAACGGTTTCAATCATCATCGGCAAATGAATTCCGACAGCATCACCTTTTCCTATTCCGTTATAACGCAAACCGGCTGCACAAAATTCAACTTCCAAAAGTAATTCTTTGTATGATACTTCTTTAACTTCGGCTTCTTCCCCTTCCCAAATAATCGCAGGCTGATTTTCAACATCGGTTCCCATCCAACGGTCAAGACACATTTCGGTGATATTCAAACCCCCGCCAACGCACCACTTTGACCATTCGATCCCTTCGGAAGTATCCAGTAATTTTTCGTAAGGCGGATCAAATTTTATGTCCAGAAATTTCAATACGTCTGCGGTAAACGCTTCAACATCTTCGATAGATCTTGCGTAAAGTTCATACCAGGTCGAAACGCCGATCTGTTTCATAAACTTCGTAAGCTGAGCCTTTTCCATAACCTTCTGCGAAGGTTCCCAGGCAATCGGTTGATCGTCAAATGCGTGTTCATTCATAGCAAAAAAATAGCATGTTAAATGGCGGTAGCCCAAGCGTGAGCGCGGGCTTCGATGGTCAGCAATCATCTTTGATCAATAGAGATGACGACGGAAGCCCTTCTTAACAGGCGGGCTACGGACACTATTTCGACTCGTGTCCGTAGCCCACGCGCGAGCACGGGCTTCTGTCGTCAGCAGATATCGCGGATCTTTAGATATGACCATTGGATTCCTTTGGCAGAGTAGTCACACTCGATCTTTGGGGATGACCACGGAAGCCCTTCTTAACAGGCGGGCTACGGACACCATTTCGACTTGTGTCCGTAGCCCACGCGCGAGCACGGGCTTTAACAGGCGGGCTGCGGACACTATTTCGACTCGTGTCCGTAGCCCACGCGTGAGCACGGGCTTCCTTGGTGAGCAGACACCGTTGATCTTTGGATATTACGTCGGGCTTTTATCAGCAGAACAGTCATCGCCGATAGCTGCAGATGATCGCGGAAGCCCTTCTTAACAGGCGGGCTACGGACACTATTTCGACTCGTGTCCGTAGCCCACGCGTGAGCACGGGCTTCTTGCCAATACCAAATGAATCCGAAAAAATTGTGGTATTATTCGAAAAAATACTCATTTCCTCACAAAAAATGAAACGAGACTATATAGACTTTCAGAGCCGCACTGAGCCGCTCGCGTATCTTATTACCTTTCGATGCTACGGAACCTGGCTTCACGGAGACGAGAGATCATCGGTCAATCGCAGATCCAACAACATTCCCGGGACGCCAAAGCGAAAGCCGAATGAAGCCTTAGAAAGGGCTGAAAAGAGTCTGCTCAAAAACAAAGCGGTTAGGCTAAATGGCAGGATGCGAACTACGGTTGAAGCCGCAATTCGCGAAGTTTGCGATTTTCGCGATTACAAACTATTAGCGCTGAACGTTCGGACGAACCATGTTCACATTGTTCTAGGCGCCGGAAGAAAGCCTGAATTCTTGATGAATTCGATGAAGTCATATTGCACTCGAAAATTGAAACGCGAAGGACAAGTTCCTTATGATATGAAAATTTGGTCCCGGCACGGCAGCACCAGGTATTTATGGACGGATCGACACATCGAGATCGCGGTTGAATACGTGCTTGACGGTCAAGGTGGTGAACTCCCGGATTTTGACTAATAGTGTCCGTAGCCCACGCGTGAGCACGGGCTTCCTTGGTGAGCAGACACCGTTGATCGTTGGATATTACGTCGGGCTGTCATCAGCAGAACAGTTATAGCGGATAGCTGCAGATGATCGCGGAAGCCCTTCTTAACAGGCGGGCTGCGGACGCCATTTCGACTTGTGTCCGTAGCCCACGCGTGAGCACGGGCTTCATTCAGATC
>JBGTEI010000580.1:0-9920 GCA_041747875.1 Pyrinomonadaceae bacterium
TGCAAAAACGTGCTGCGCTCGCCGCAGGCAGGATCGGCGACGAGGCCGCAATTCCCGAGCTTGAAGAATTGCTAAAAAAGAAAGTTCCTGATGTAAATCAGATGGCAGTATTTGCATTGGGAGAGATCGAATCGATCAAAGCTGCTGATTCGATATTAAAGGTCCTCGGGAATTTCCGTATGAGGGACGAAGTCCGGGCAAGTGCGGTCGAAGCTGCCGGAAAAATTGCCGCAGCAAATCCGAAAGACGATGCCGCCAAAAAACTTGGAGAAGCGATCCTTTCAAATTTGGCGTTTGAAGCGGGTCGTAGGTCGCGTCCAAGCATCGGCGTGATCCAACTTGGAACTACGGCAGTATTGCGCGCGAAACCGGAAAATGCAGATGAGATCTTGGTCAAATTTCTTGGCGATTCTAATTGGCGGGTACGAGCTGATGTATTAAACACCCTTGCCAGGCTTCGCTCAAAAGCGGCAAATAAAGAGGCAGCGGAAATCCTAGTTTCTGACAAAGATCCGATCGTTCGGGCAAATGCGGCGCGGGTTTTAGGTTCTTCCGAAGATAAGAATACGGTGAAGTTATTGACCGCTGCCGCGACCAATGACATAGACATGCGGGTCAGAATAAATGCGATACGATCGCTCGGAACCTTAAAGGATGCTGATTCCGCAGTCGTGCTTTTGAATCTGGCAGAAAAGCTTTTTAATGTCTCTAAAGCCTCGAAATATCGAAATCCGATCGAAGAAAACGAACTGCTAACGATTTCGACATCTTTAGGAGATATTTTAAGCGGATCGAACAATGTTGACGCAGTTAAGTTTTTACAAAAGTATCGAATCGCCAAAAATTATACTATGCCCGAACTCGAGGTCGCATTAGTAAAGATTTCGCCTGAGAGCTATTTCACCGAGGGGCCGGATATCAAAGCAAATGATAGTTCATGGAAACAATTTAGCGGTTTTGCGGCAGCTTACGAGGAATTTTCAAAGGTTAAGGACAAACCGGAATACAAGGACCTCGAAATTGATCCGGCATCACTTATGGAACTTGTTCCAAAAGATCCTGAAATAAAGAACCTCGACGTCGATCTTACCCTTGCGATTCCAAATCTGATCAATGGATATGCGGCATTTAAACCAAAAGCTCTGACTGACGATTTGTTCGAATTTTTGAAGTACAAAGATTATGTTGTGCGCGTCGCCGCGGCAAACCTAATCGGCGGGATAAAACCGGAAACCCAGGAAGAAGCAGCGGGAATATATCGAAAATTGGCAGATGCCTTTTGGGACGCTCGACTCGATGAATCAAATGACGCTTCGCTTGCAATTCTTGACGCGATGAAGAAGCAATATGATAATCGTCCGACCCCGCTGATGATCAAGATCCCATATGTTTCACCGATCATTTCGGGAATAGGATCGCCGGATTATTTGGTCAGACGAAAAGCTGCGGAAATTTATAGGGGATTTAATATTCCGAAACCCGATCCAATGACGGTTGGCGATCCAAACTTTAAGCCGTTTGAGATCCCTGATGATTACCGGATCGTAAAGTTTGATCAGACGGATAAAAATGACGCGGTTTCAAGAGTTGTTCGGGCGGATTACAAACGTGCGGTTTCACGAAAGAACGGGGAATGGCAGGCGATGCTAAAAACCGAAAAAGGGTCGTTTCGCATCAATCTCCTTCCTGAAGATGCACCGCTGACAGTTGAAAATTTTATTAAACTTGCAAATTCCGGTTATTTCAACGGTATTGAGATCCACCGCGTCGTTCCAAATTTTGTAATGCAGGACGGCGATCCTCGCGGCGATGGAAACGGCGGACCGGGGTGGCAGATAAGATGCGAGATCAATCAGCTTCCGTATGAGCGCGGAGCGGTTGGTATGGCGCTGTCTGGGAAAGATACTGGCGGCTCGCAATGGTTTGTGACACATTCCCGTCAGCCGCATCTTGACGGCGGTTATACGGTCTTTGGCAATGTGAACGAAAAAGACATGAAGATCGTAGATGATCTTGTACGCGGAGATAAGATACTAAGCGTGAAAATTTTGATGGCCGGAACGGGAAAGGGAAACTGATACTTAATAAAGTAGGCGTGTCATTTTAGGTTCTTCTAAGAAATATGCAGGATATTGAAGAATTACAACTCATCGACAGCGAATCAAAAAAAGGACTTGATCGGAAAGACCGCAAGCAGATCGAGATCGAAGAAAGCCTTGAAACGCTTTCAAAATATCTTGACGGACTTTTTCACATTCCGGGGGTCGGTTGGAAATTCGGGCTCGATTCTCTGCTTGGGTTAATCCCGAACGTCGGCGACATTTCAACGGCGCTTGTATCGTTTTACATTCTTGTTGCCGGTGTTCGTTACGGTGTTCCGAAGATCACACTTTTGCGGATGGCGTTTAATATCGGGCTCGATTACGTTGTCGGCGTGATCCCGTTTTTTGGCGACGCATTTGATTTCTTTTGGCGTTCGAATAAACAGAATATGGATCTCATTCGCGAGCGTGGTGAAGGACGTGGTGAAGGAACGGCGAGTGACTGGATATTTGTGATCGTTATGATCGTTGTACTGCTTGGCTTGTTATTTGGTTCGATCCTGCTTAGTTTGTTGATTCTGGGAGTTTTCTTTAAGGGACTTTGGGATCTTTTCGGATAGTATAAACTTCCAAAAAAGGCGGCAAGTTGCCGCCGGGACAGCCGTCGGGACGACGGCGCTACAATTATTTGCTAAGCCGTAGCTTCCTTTGTTTCCGGAAACATTTTTTCAAGTGCCGTTTTCAAGATACCAACGCCGAATTCACCGGCAGCGCGGCTTTTTAGTTTTCCTTCCGCGTCAAACAAATAGTAAACCGGAACCCATCCTTGTTCATTCTTAAATGCATCTTTGAGTTTGTGCTCATTGTCTATCGCGCAAACTTCAGAAATTCCGTGCTCGGATATCGCTTCCTGAACACCGTTTAGATCCGAATCTGCTTCATAGCGCGGCATATGGATCGCAACCGTTTTTAGTCCGTTTGCTTCGTATTTCGATTTAAGCTCGTTGAGCTTTGGCATTTTATCTTTGCAGATTCCGCAGCTTACTGCCCAAAAATGTACTAAAGTCGGCGAACCTTCCATGCTAAAGGAATCTGCAATTTCCTGCGTGCCATTCAGCCACGCGGTCGCGCCTTCAAACTTTGGTATTTCGTCACCAATTCTCATTGACATAATTTTTTACTCCGTAAAAAAGTTGGCTGAGTTTACTGAGTTAAGAGTTAGCAGAGTTAATTACCCTGGAAACCCATTAGCTCTGTTAACCCAGCCAACTTATTGATCAAATTATAAATTGTCCTGTCCCGGTTTCCACTCTGCTGCGCACAATCCGCCGGTTTGCAGACCCTGGATAACGCGAAGAGTTTCATCTACTGAACGTCCGATATTCAGATCATGAACGACTTCATATTTCAAAGTGCCCTCAGGATCAATAACAAAAAGTCCGCGAAGTGCGATCCCTTTATCTTCGATCAATACGCCGTATTTTCTTGAAACTTCACCGGTGATATCTGCTGCCAGCGGATACTTCATACCTTCGACGCCGCCTTTGTCGCGCGGAGTGTTGATCCAGGCACGGTGTGAAAATACCGAGTCGGTCGAAACGCCGATAACTTCTGCGCCGATTCCTTCGAATTCTTCATAACGGTCTGAAAAAGCTGTCAATTCCGTTGGGCATACAAACGTAAAATCAAGCGGGTAGAAGAGCAATACTGTCCATTTTCCACGGTAATCAGAAAGCTTTACGTTCTCATCCAATTTTTCGATATTTTTTGTCGAAGCCATATCGAAATCGGGTGCCGGAAGTCCGACCTTTGCCAATGTTGTTGTTTCTTTTGCAGTAGCTGGTGCTGTCATTTTTTATCTCCTCTCAAATTAGTATAAAAATTATTTAGTGCATTCAGGGCACAAACCACGTAACGTAAGTTCGATCGATTCGAGTTGAAACTTAGAATACTTAGCTGCCATATCTACTAATTCTTTTGGCAGGTTTAGTTCCATATCAACAAGTTTTCCGCATCGGGTGCATAATGCGTGATCATGACGCTCGGTCATTCGATCAAAGCGGCTTGCGCCGTTTCCAAAGCTTATCTCGGCAATATGTCCTTCGTCTTTCAAGAAACGAAGCGAATTGTAGACTGTCGCAAACGAAATTCCGGGAAGAAGATCCCGAGCGCTTGCAAACACCTCATTTGCGTTCAAATGGTCTTTTGCTTCGTGAATAACCTGCAAAACGACCTTTCGCTGCTTTGTCAGACCCAAACTATCGATGTCTTTATTCGTGTATACCATAACCTGAAGTTGGATTTAGAATAATTCTAATTCCAGTAAAAGTCAACTCCTTTTTTAACTAATTAATCGAAAAGTTGTTAATCGCCAACCTTCTCTACTATTTTGCAAATCGGACAAACAAGTATTCTTCGCTCGGGATCGGACCACTTAGCCATTGCATTGACGGAAAATCGAGGGTTTATTGACTCTGCCTCACCCTCAAAAAGAAGACGCGCGCCGGATTTTCCCGCGTTCTGAGGATCATTATCGGCTGCAACACTGCATTTTTTGCACACCCATCCAAATCCGCCGTTTATAAAGAATGTAGATTCTCCCAATTTCATCGTAAAATTATAAAAACGCGAACGAAATAGATTTCATCCGCGTTTTTTTTAATTGCCAGGTGTCTTAATTACTCCTGGGTTCTTCTGCCCCGGGAACGATTTGAGACCGGCGCGGGAACAAGTCTGACAGGAACCGAAACGTTGTTGCCATTTCGGAAAAGTTTAAGGTTTATCGAATCTCCGATCTTCTTTTTATCTAAAAACCGATATAGATCGTCCATATTGTTAAGACCTTCACCGTCTGCCGACAAAATTATATCGCCAAGTATCATTCCTTCATTGTCAGATGAAAGTCCTCTGATCCCGGCTTGATCTGCCGCCCCGCCCTGATAGGTTCGCAGTACGAGCAAGCCCTTCTCAACCGGCAATCGTAAATTATTTCTTTGACCGAGCTCTTCAACACCACGGAGAACTGCGCCGAGGTCGGGACGTCTGACTTCACCAAATTTGATCAACTGCGGAACTATGCGTTTTGCAGTATTGACCGGGACTGCAAATCCAACGCCAACCGAGCCGCCTGCCGGAGAAAGAATTTGTGAATTAATTCCGATCATCCGCCCAAACTTATCAAGAAGAGGTCCGCCTGAATTACCCGGATTGATCGAGGCATCGGTTTGAATTGCCGCATCGATCGGACGATCATTTCTTGCGCGTATCGGACGTTGGAGTCCTGAAATGACTCCTGTCGTCAGAGTTCGGTCGAGACCAAAAGGGTTTCCGATCGCCAATACCTTCTGCCCAACATCGAGTTTGTCAGAATCCCCAAGCGGGATGACGGTCAATCCTCGTGTCGGCGCAATGATCTTGATCACTGCCAGATCGGTATCGGGATCACCGCCAACCAATTTTGCCGGATAAACCTTTTCACCGCCAAAGCTTACCGTTAATTTCGAAGCTCCCTCGATCACGTGATAATTTGTTAAAATATGCCCTTCATTGTCAATCACGGATCCCGAACCGTTTCCGCTTTCACGTTCAAACTGCTCACCAAAAAAGTTTTCGAATTTCGAACTTGTTGTAATAAACGCTACGCCAGGCGAGATCGCTTTATATACTTCAATGCTATTCTGTTCGTCTGTTGCAACCGATGGGTTTGAAATTCCGGCAATAGGTTTCCCGGAAAACGCGATGTTTGACCTTTCCGGATTCTGAAATGCACTGCTGGCGCCTGTGAAATTTATTGCCGCCAAGAGAACGCCAACCGCAATAAACGCAGATGCAAAAGCCAAAATGGCGATCTGTCTTCCTGATATCCTATAAGTAGTTTTCTGACCCATAATTGGTTACTCCCAAAAAATAATTGTACTCGCTTGTGATGAGCGTTTGTTGTCAATAAGTTGTGTCTAGATTCTACGCAAAACTTAAGCGACAGGTTTCAAGTGGATAACATAAGCCTGATCGGAGAGTTCAGTTATGATTCGGCTTGAATTTCAAATTCTAACTTATGACTATCTTCTAGTTTTGGCATCTGAAGCCAAAGTTCATATCTGCTTAGGGCCCGGCAAGTTACGTCCGGTCTCGTGTACCTTATGTTTATCGTGAACTTGCCGGCATCCGGATCACGTCTTCCCCAATGTCTGAGCCCTAAAGGAATCTGGCAATATCCGGATCTCACCAAAACACCGGCATAGCTGTATTCCTCAAAGTCTAAAGAATCGACAAGTTTCGCTCATGATTCCCGCTGGGCATCTTTGCGGATCAGTTTTAGATAATCTTCCGAACTTCTCAAAAAAAACTCTTCTGACCGAAACATTTGTATGCAGCCTTTTAAGTCGATCTGAGAGGTCTAAAATATCGAAATTGGAAACCCATCTTTGCGATAATTTAGGACATCGATCTGATTTTCGATAATTTGCACGCCAAAATCATCGGGAATTTTGTCGACCGTAAGAAAACCCTCAACCAGTCCGCCGGCGCGGCACCCTCCCGAAATATTATCGATTTCCACTGTGACAACCTTATTTATTTCATCCAGGGAAACTCCTTTGATGACTGCCCGCATATGGCAATCACCACCGACATGCCAAAATAACAGGGTTTGTTCGTCAAAATCGATATCTACATATTTCGCTGGTATACATCCCTTATCTTCCCTGGCCTTATCAAGGTCCTCCTTTTTGATGATGCCTGTTTTCAGGGGGAAGCAAATCGAACGTCCGGACATGCCCCGATTCGTAAAAGGTAATTCCGTGACAGTTTGCGAAGCGGCTTCAGCCGCGAATAACGCAACAAATAAGATAGCAAGCGACATAACTTTTTGGATGTGATCGTTCATGCGTGTAAACCCGTCAAATAAATATCTCAAATACTTCGTTTGAATAAAGTCTGCCTTTTTGGGTCAGAAAAAGTCTGTTCTCATCAAAATTAACAAGCCCAGATAGCTTCAGAATCTTAAGTTCATCAGAATAAATATCGATCAGGTTTAATGAATATCGCCGTCGATATTCGTTCAGATCCAGACCTTTTGCTAAACGTAAATTTAGAAACGCGAATTCTGACGAAAGTTGCTTTGGCGTGAGATGTTCGCTTTCGACTACCGGAGAACTTCCTCTTTCGATGAGATCAACATATCTATTCGTATCGCGTTCGTTTGACCAACGCATTTCGATCCCGTCAAAAGAATGAGCCGAGACGCCAAATCCAATAACAGGTTCGCAAAGCCAGTATTTGTTGTTGTGCTGCGACTCAAATCCTTTCTTTGCAAAATTGGAAATTTCATATTGCTCAAAACCCTGTATTGCGACTTTTTCAGCCATCAGTTCGTACATCTTGCCTGCGAGATCTTCATCCGGAAGCGGTTGCCTGTGAGATCGGATCTGTTCCGCAAGAGGCGTTCCTTCGTGGATCTCCAGCAGATAAAGAGAAAGATGCTCCGGGTCGAGCGATAGAGCTTCGTCTAAATTCTTTTCCCAGTCGTCCAGTGTTTGATTTGGCAAGCCGCCGATCAGATCAAAGGAAACGTTCTCAAAACCCGCCTTTCGCAAAAGTGCAAAAGTTTTTCGCGCATCATTCGAATCGTGTCCCCTTGCAAGTATCTTCAACGCACGGTCATCAAACGTTTGAACTCCAAAGCTTGCGCGATTTACGCCCAGGGATTTAAAGCCACTTAACTTCTCAAGGGAAACTGTAGCCGGATTCATTTCGAGTGTAAATTCGGCATCGTTAACAATATTATATTTTGAGTGGAGTGTTTCTAAGATCTTTTCGAGTTGGTTTGCTGAAAGCAGCGACGGAGTTCCGCCGCCAAAATAGATCGTTTCGACAGTATCTTGAATTTCGATCGTTGAATTTCGAATTTCCGAGCAAAGCGAGGAACAATAACGCTCTACCGCATCATTATTACGATAGACGTCAGTCGCAAAGTCGCAGTATGAACAGCGCGATTTGCAAAAAGGTATGTGAACATAAATTCCTGCTGACATTTGGGGATTATACAATTATTTGTGCCTGCGAACCCTTATCGCTGCACTTTGTGGTTCACTTACTCAAAATATTCATATTGGAAAAAGTTCCAGATCGTTTCGCCGGAGCCAATTTTCCTTTGGGTAATGAGCTTTGGGGTCGATCGTATGGATCGCAAATGCCTGTCGTGATTTGCCGCTTGTATTTGGAAAACTATAGTGGGGAAGCGAACCGTCGAGCACGATACAAGCGCCTTTTTTTACCTCCAATGGAATCGTACCCTTCAATTCAAGCGGAGAACCGTCAAAGGTGTGAAATTCCGTCCCGCCCGAAGCCTTTCTCAAAAATCTCTTACGAAGTGCCGTCAAGTGCCCTCCGGGACGTGCCCACATGCAGCCGTTTTCAACTGTTGCGTCTTCGAGTGCATACCAAAAGCCAACGCATGATTTGGGTTCGGTATATAAAAAAGTCGAATCCTGATGAATATCTACTTCGCCTCCGATCTGAGCGTGCTTAAAGATATACATGCTCTGAATTATCAGTGAATCGGACAACTCAAGCTCCGCGGCTAAACGTTTCATTTGAGGCGAACGGGAAAATCGGTTAAAAACCGGATCCAGATCGTGCATCGCATGTCCGATCTTGTTCAGAGAATGAAATAGATCGCTCTTGAGCTGAACGTTCTTATCGAACGCGTCGTTTTCAAAGAAAAACGAGATCCGGTCGCCGGAATTTAAGAAATACTCATCACTCGTTCTCTCCTGCTCCGACGTCTTAAAAACGGATGGATGCCCGTCATAGTCGAAGTCAGCGGTTAGTTTTGCCGCCCGACCGACAAGGTCATCGCATTCTTGTTCCGAATTGAAACCTTCAATAACTATGAAGCCCTGCTTTCGAAACATTTCAAGTTGTTTCCCCATAATGAAATTTATGATAGCTGAAAAGTTGGAAATCTTCGACGGAGAAGAATAAAGAACGGTGTGGCGATCAAATCATTCTGGTTCGGGCAATAAACGCAAATCGCAATTATAATTATGGCTTGCGCCACAGACCTGATTTTTCCGTTTTTTAAGCGGGTAATCCGAATACATTCAGGGGTCGATCATTTGGACGCGGCTATAACCAAAAGCCGCCCAACTGTGTCGAACTGGCGTTTGCAAGACACGCCGTCATTCGATCTTTCCAGATCTTTTGATAGTGCTCCTGTGTGCCATGCCGGGAATCCAGATCGTAACGATTTTGGATCAGGCCGGTACGCGCTATAAAGTGAAGCGTTTCCGCAGCACGAAGCGCGAGGACGAGTTCGCCTTGCGTGTCTTTAGAAGATGCGAAAGCTCCTTTGCAAATGCTCTTGCGGTTACTATCCCGACGTCGTATTGCAGTTGTTCAAGAGAAAGCAGTGCCGCGGTCTGTGGCGCTCCCGACCAGATCTGCGCATTTGGCGTGATCGTTATTGTCAGCGGATCGGCATAACCGAGTTTTCCGACAACATTTCTCAGCGGCAATGCTGGCATCGCAAAGTCGGATTGAGTAAATGAATCCTGAAGAGTTCCGTCGGCGGGATCGAGGATTTTATTTGGAACGACGCGAAAGTTCGCCCATGTTAAATAAACGGGGTTTGTATGAACGGTAATAGCCATCGTCTTTGTCCTTTGTCGAGTCTCAATAAAATATCTGGGAGAAATTACCGGATTTGAGGCGAAAAGGATCAGAAGTTTTGCTTATCAAACGACTATTTTTCTAACTGATCAACCAACGAGCTTTTCCAAACACTTTGCAGCGTCGAAACTCTTTCACCAATTTTTTCTTCGCCGTTTACTTTTATTTTCTGATCCTTTTCGCCTCAAATCCGGTAATTTCTCCCAG
>JBGTEI010000581.1:0-3163 GCA_041747875.1 Pyrinomonadaceae bacterium
ATCTGATAATCACCTTCATTTCCCGTTGTAGTAACGGCAGAAGCATCCCGCAGTTCGTTTCCTTCTATTATCGGCGGATATTCGGTTACGATCCATTGTTTCGGCACATTTGGGTCGTCCTTGACCTCACCTGCATCATCACGCTCTGTATATTCGAAAACTTTTCGGTTAGGGGTTTCTTTTCCGCCAATGGTCTGAAGCGCGGCTTCGCGTGTCGGGTAAGTTTGCACCGGATTCGGGCTTGGATTACTTACGACCTTCATTAACGAAAGCTTCGAATCAGCGCCGATCAATTTCTTCACACGTTCCGGATCATCAACGCCCGGCATCTGGAGCAGTATTTCACCTGAGTCGCTCGTTCCGCGCCTCTGTATGGTTGGTTCTTTTACGCCAAAAGCATTTATCCGGCCGGAAATGATCTGCATTGCCTGATCTGTCGCCTGCTCCTTCAACAATGTTTGAGCTTGCCCGGGCAGCGACCACGAAATCGAGGTTCCATTGTCGGCTTCGGTCCAGCTTGCAAAGTCGACCTTTTTCTTAACCGCTTCGATCACCGCTTTAGATTTTGTTGCATCTGAAACGTTCAACGTCACCTGCAAGGTTCCGTTCTCAGCAATGAATGAACTATCGGTCACCGGAAGCTTTGCCTCTTTTGCCGCGTTAAAAGCGGCATCCTGGTTACTAATAGTAAGTTCGCGCAGATACTTTTCAGTCTTTACGCGCATTACCAAATGCGATCCGCCCTTAAGATCTAGTCCGAGATTAATATTATCGGCCAAATTATTCTTAATTCCGGTAAAGGTAAAATCCTTTGTCGTAATCGACCCGCGCGGACCTATTACGAGATAGATCCCAAATATGGTTACTGCAATAATGATTGCTGTTCTGATCCACAAACTGCTGTTTTTCATTGTCCTTTCCTAAAACACTTCTATTTCTTCTCGCCAGTCGGACGTAAACCGATCACTGCCGATTTTCCGATCTCCATATTCGATTTATCCGCGCTGCGAACAATGAAGCTCGCATCTCGAATTTCGATTATCTTACCGATCACGCCGCCGTTTGTAACGATCTCGTCCCCATTCTTTAAATTGCTGATCATTGTCTGCAGTTCCTTCTGCTGGCGCCTCTGAGGCATAATCACCAGAAAGTAAAAGATTGCACCAATAGCTAAAAAGGGAAGCACTAGCTGAACCAGACTTCCGCCCGTGCCTTGAAATAATAAAATTGTTGTATTCATCGTTTAATATGCAAATGCGCAAAACAGTGATTATAAATGAAGTGCTTTATATTACGAAACGGTAAATACTAATTTAGTGTCCTTAATATATCAATTGGATGAAACGGTTTTTACGAATATTTTACTTACGTTGACGACAATTTTATGTTTCCGAATCATTCAAAAGTCGGTTTGCTAAAAAATCACTTCTAAATTTATCAAACTTATTCATTTTGATCGCCATTCTGATCTCAGACATCAGATTTAGAAAAAATGCTAAATTATGATGCGAGATCATTGTCGCGGCAAGCATCTCTTTGGCTTGATAAAGATGACGTAAGTAGCTGCGTGAATAACGTTTACAAACCGAACAAAGGCAATCTTCGTCGAGAGGCCGATCATCGGTCGCAAACTTCGCATTGCGTATATTTAGTTTCCCGTTCGATGTAAATGCGCCGCCGGTTCTGCCGTTTCTGGTTGGCATCACGCAGTCAAACATATCGACACCGCGATAGACAGCTTCGACAAGATCCTCCGGAGTTCCGACTCCCATCAGATATCTCGGAGCATCTTTCGGCATCTGCGGCGCAAGAAAATTAATTACTTCATACATCACGGATTTTTCTTCGCCTACGCTCAAACCACCGATCGCATAGCCGTCAAACCCGATCTCAACCGTCCTCTCGAGACTCTCTCGCCGAAGATCAAGATGCCCCGCCCCCTGGATTATTCCGAAGAGTGATTGACGACCGCTCAGTTCAGCGCCAGCTGCCGAACCTGCATTGACGATCGCGTCGGTTTCGAGAAAACCCGTATCCAACCCGCCTTCCTGCAATTGGTTAAACATCTGTTTTGAACGATTTGCCCATCGGGCCGTCATTTCAAGGCTCTTTCGCGTAGCTTCGATTCCGGCGTCGCCAGGCGGACATTCATCGAAAACCATTACGATCTCCGCACCGAGTGCTGCCTGGATCTCCATCGAAACCTCGGGCGACATAAACATCTTTGTTCCATCGATATGCGAACGAAATTCTACACCGTCCTCATTTAACTTTCTCAAATCGCTTAACGAAAATACCTGGAACCCACCCGAATCTGTCAAAAGCGAACGATTCCACGTGGAAAATTTGTGGAGGCCGCCCATTTCGCGGATGATCCCGGCCCCGGGACGAAGCCATAAATGATATGTGTTTCCCAAAATTATTCGGGCATCAAGTTCGTCCTCCAGCCACTCGTACCGAATCCCTTTAACAGTCGCTTGCGTCCCAACAGGCATAAAAACAGGCGTTTCAATTTCTGAACGCCTGGTCCTTATTATTCCCGTCCGCGCTTCCCCGTCCTGCGCAATGATCTTCCAATCAATCGGTTTCATTCTTTCTCTTTTTTCCGATCAGCGCCCAGATCTGATCGGCGCCAACTGCTGTTTCTGAAACTATCTTTCCGTCGTTACTCACCAAAACCGCCGACGGAGTACCCGAAAGTCCAAATCCCGGTCCGAGCTCATGATCAGCATCTAAGACGATCGTCGACTTCAACCCCATTTCTTTGTGAGCATCTAAGTCGCCACTCGAAATTACAAACAGATTAGGATCATTCCCGTCTTTTGTTTTATCCCAATCCCGCAGTTCTTCCATCATATTGACGCAATATGGACAGGTCATACTCCAGTATGTAACAAGCGTTTTATTTTCGCTGAAGATTTCTTTTGAAATAACGTTTCCTTCAAGATCTTCGAGTGAAAACTCAGGAGCAGACTCCCCGATCTTAGTTTGGTCGCCGTTTGTAATGTACACCGGCTCGCCACTGAGATCCTGAGCTTTTATCTTTTCTACCAATTCGCGGATCGCAGAATCTCCGGCAGCCGGTCTACTGGCAATCGAGCGGTCAGAAGCTAAAAATAAAACAGTCGGTGTCCACTCCGTATACAAAAGATCCGCTATCTCG
>JBGTEI010000582.1:0-2788 GCA_041747875.1 Pyrinomonadaceae bacterium
GTAATCGAATCTGGTATTAAAAACGTATTGTTTCCATATTCAGGATCCTCGATCAGACGTGTTTGAACTCCTTGCGGACAAAGACACGAAACGTAGATCTTGTCCCCAAATTCGATCGCAAAATTTTCCGCCATCGCCACCGCCGCGTGTTTTGTAACCGAATATGGTGCCGACAAAGGATGTGTCAAGAGTCCTGCCGCCGAAGCCGTGATCATAAAACCGCCGCCGCCATTTTTGATCATCTGCGGAAAGATCGCCCTCGCCAAATAAACGTGCGATAAGACATTGACCTTGTAAACCAGATCCCAGATCTTATCCGAAACTTCTAAAGAACCTTCCGCCCCGCCAATTCCAGCGTTTGATGCGACAAAATCAATTCTCCCGCATTCATCTAAAATTTCGGTTACGACTTGAATGCAATTAGCTTCGTCGGAAACATCGAGTTTAAAAGCCTGTCCGCCGACCGTTTCCGCGACCCTTGCCGCATTCTCAAATTCCCGGTCGGCTACAAAGATCTTCTCCGCACCTTCCGCGTGAAATCTTTCGCATAATGCCTTGCCAATTCCATTTGCACCGCCCGTAACGAGAACAATTTTTCCTTTTAGATTCATAAATTAGATGTTTTCATTCAGGATAAAAA
Source organism: Pyrinomonadaceae bacterium (assembly GCA_041747875.1). Lineage (GTDB taxonomy): Bacteria > Acidobacteriota > Blastocatellia > Pyrinomonadales > Pyrinomonadaceae > Aridibacter. The sequence continues at coordinate 641 of JBGTEI010000582.1, forward strand.
TCGTCAAACCTGTCGGCCAAGATTTATGAGTTAGATAAACATTCTGTGACGCAAAAAAAGGTACGCACCGAAACCGATACATACCTCTCTCATCAAATCCTTACCAGGGCAATTCATCGCCCAAATACATAAACTTCCCTGTGTAACCGTCCGCCGGGAGAGTAGCAAGCTCGACCGAAGTCTTTGCGCCTACCTCAACGTCGATCTCTCCATTCGGGTTCATATCCGTCACAACCGAACCCGGATGCGCCGCGTTTACTTTGATCGGCGTATCTTTGAGCTCATAGGCAAGGTGAACTGCATAGCCGTTGAGTGCAGTTTTTGAAATGTCGTACGCCGGACGTTTCCAATCGTAGATCGGAGAATGTGGATCACTGTGCAGATTAAGTGAACCTAATCCGCTTGATAAAAAGACGATCCGCCCGGCGTTTGAATTCTTGATAAGCGGCATAAATTCCTGCGTGATACTGATCGTGTTGAAAAAATTCGTGTCAAATGTTTTGCGGAAGACTTCGCTCGAAGTTTTGCTTGCCTGAACATATGAGCCGTTTTCGGGTTCGTCGAGATTTATCCCTGCGTTATTGACAAGGATATCGAGCTTTCCGTATTTTTCTTCGACATATTCCGCGGCACTTTTGTGCGTTTTTGTATCATCCACATCGAGATGGATAAATTCTACGTCGAGATCTTCGCTTTTCAGTGATTCCGCTGCTTCTTTCCCTTTCTCTTCGTCGCGTGCAGCCATTAAAACTTTAATTCCTTGTTTTCCAAGCTGTCTTGCGGTCTCAAAACCGATGCCGCGATTCGCACCTGTAACCAACGCTATTTTCTTTTCACTCATTTTAGTTTCCTATCTTTTTTCCTGTTTTTTATATCTCTGCATATATACAACTATCTATATACGACATTAAAAAAAATTACGCTTCAAGCTTCAAACGAATTTTTACTTCATCTATATAAGTTTTTATCGTGTCGAAGTTTGCGGTGAAATACTTAAACTGACCTTCGCTGTTTGGCGTGATCAAATCCGCCTCCGTCAATTCCTTCAAATGATGCGAAACGGTCGCCTGTGCGACCTCAACTGTTTCGCATACCTGTCCAGAACATATTTTACCGCCTTCACTTGAAGCGATCGTCTGCAAAATGCCAAACCTTCTCGGGTCTGACAGTGCTTTTGCTACTTTTTGAAAATCCCTGTCTTTCATAGTTTAATTCCGATAGTTAGATATATTGACACTTATCTATGTGTCTGTCAAGAGACCATACAAAAGGGTCGCTGGTGTTTAAAAACTCCAAGCTATTTCAGTCTTAACTCCGCTTCTTTCGACGGAGGGGTGTTTTGAGAATTGGATACGTTTCAAGAACTTGCCGATTCGCTAGTTCCAGGTACTTTTCAGATAGCCTGGGGCTATAATGTTTGTCGCCGTCAGGGACACCAACATCGGTCAATTGAATCAATTTTTTTACATTCTTTACCCCAACGGGGTTAGACATAATAGCCTAAGGTGAGGCGTTTCGCCGTAACCCTGGGAAACGATCAAAAGATGATCCGACGCTGAAGGCTTCAAAAAACCCTATCGATATGTTGCTCACCTACAGCGAGCGTGCGGTTGTTTTCGTCTGCTCTGGGGTTACGCATTGTAGCTCACCCCAGGCTTTAATGTTCGTCGCCTACAGCGACAGGAATAGACCATCTCAAACAATTGATATTCATTCTTTTCAGACAGCCTCTTTTAATAACTGCATAAATCTCAACCGCGTGTCGTTTATCTGTTTCTAACCACTTTTAAGACTGCCTATCTTTTTGAACGCAAATTTAATCGATCGTGAGAATTACTTTTCCCATTGTTTTTCTGCCTTCGATCGCCTCGTGTGCTTTCTTTACATCCTCAAGCGGAAATTCCATAACCTTAATTTTCAGTCGTCCCGCGGCAATATGTTCAAGCAATTCACGGGTAAATTTTATCCGGTTTCCAATTGATTCATTTTGCAGCCAATAACCACGAACAGCATGATTTTTGTACATCAGGTTCAAAACCGAGATCTTAAAGTCTTCCCCACTGGCAGAACCATAAACGATCATCGTTCCATTTTTTGCGAGCACTTTAAGATTTTTAGCGACGATCTCGCCGCCAACCATTTCGATGA
>JBGTEI010000583.1:0-2502 GCA_041747875.1 Pyrinomonadaceae bacterium
ATTCGCCGTTTATAAAAATTGAAGCTTCGAAATTTACAGAAGTTGGTTACGTTGGACGCGATGTGGAAAGTATGGTCAGAGAACTCGCCGATATTGCGATTGATATGACCAAGCAGTCCGAATTTGAAAAGGTTTTAGAACGTGCAAAAGAAAATGTTGAAGAAAAGATTCTGGACATTTTGCTTCCAAAATCGTCTTCGTCAAATTATTCAAGTTACGATTCTGATAGCGCGATAGATCTGACCGATCAGGATTCCAAGAACCGGACGCGGGAAAAGTTGCGGGAACAGTTAAGAAATGGTGATCTTGATGATCGTTTGATCGAAATTGAAACGCAGGACAGATCAAATCCATCGATAGATTTTATCGGCGGACAGGGAATGGAAGAGATGGGTGTAAATTTCCGCGACATGTTCGGCAATTTATTTCCAACTAAAACTGTTCAAAAAAAGATTAAAGTTTCGGAAGCGAAAACCTATCTTTTGCGAGATGAACAAGAAAATCTCGTAGATATGGATCAAATCACGAGAATCGCGATTGAGAAAACCGAATCGTCGGGAATTATTTTTCTTGACGAATTAGATAAAATAGCCGGGCGCGAATCCGGCGGCAGCCCGGATGTTTCGCGCGAAGGCGTTCAGAGAGACCTTCTTCCGATCGTTGAAGGTACAACGGTAAATACAAGATATGGAATGGTAAATACCGACCACATTCTCTTTATTGCCGCCGGAGCGTTTCACGTTTCAAAACCATCTGACCTTATTCCGGAGCTTCAAGGAAGATTTCCAATCAGGGTCGAACTCGAATCTTTAACGCTCGATGACTTTAAGCGGATTCTAATTCAACCAAAAAACTCGCTCATTAAGCAATATCAAGCATTGCTTAAAACGGAGGGAATTTCATTGGAGTTTACCGAAGATGCAATCTCCGAGTTGGCGGAAATGACGGAAGAAGTTAACAAAACGACGGAAGATATCGGCGCGCGGCGGCTTCATACTCTGCTCGAAACATTGCTTGAAGAAATCAGTTTTATGGGAAGCGAGCTTGAAAATAAGGATCAAAAGATTGACGCAGAATACGTGAAAGCCAAACTCGATAGCTTGATCAAAGATCAGAATCTTCGGCAGTACATCCTTTAATTAAGCTCTTAATAAGCACTTAAGTTGTTAAACTCTTAAATTTATTAAGCTCTTAATAAGCAGACATTAAACTATATGCTTAATCGTATTAAACACCACCCGCTTTATGCGCTTAAAACACCTAAAGTGCTTATCGCGCTTTACTTGCTTTTCTGCTTAAGCTGCGGTAAGCGCATGCCTCCGCTTCCTCCGGTTGAGCGCGTTCCACAGAAGGTTCAAATAGAAGGTGTGCAGCGTGGAAACACTGTCCGACTTAGTTGGACGATGCCGGCGCGTAACGCTTCGGATGGAAGCCTTTTGAATATAGATCGCGTCGATGTTTATCGATATGCTGAGCCCTCAAACACAAAACTTTCGTTAACCGAACAGGAATTTGAATCGCAAAGCACTTTGATATCATCGATAAAATTTTTCGAGGGCGATTTCGGGCTTAAGAAGCAGACATACTCGGACAAACTAGAATTTGCAGGACAGCCGATCCGTTTGATTTATGCGGTTAGGTTTGTGAATGCTTCCGGGCAAAAAGCCGCGTTTTCAAATTTTCTATTGGTTGAATCGACTTCGAAAGTCGCGAATTCCCCATCGAACGTTTCTGCGGTAACGACTGAACCCGCAGTAGTTCTCAACTGGTTCGGTCCGGTTAAAAACGTTGACGATTCGGAACCTGTAAATATAGTTGGGTACAACATCTACCGTAGGGTTATCGAAACCGAAGCTTTCAAATTGCTCAATTCAGAGCCTGCTTCGGGGAACGCTTATTCAGATGAATCGTTTGAATTTGGGAAAAAATACGAGTATTTTGTTCGCACGGTTTCGCTGGGAGTTGATGGGGAAACAGTTGAAAGTCTGGATTCTGGCTTTGTAAAAATAAATCCGAGTGATGTGTTTCCGCCTTCCCCGCCGACCGCGATCACAATAGCCGCTGCGCCAAATAATTTGTCGATCTTTTTCGCGACAAATCCTGAAAAGGATATCATTGGATACAGAGTTTACCGCTCGAATGATCCGACACTTCCCTATACAGATTGGACATCGATGACGCCCGATATCTTGAAAGCGAATACTTTTCAAGACAAAAAAGTCGAAACCGGTAAAACCTATTATTATTTCTTAACGGCGACCGATTCTGCGGGAAATGTGAGTGAACGCTCGGAAATTGTTTCGGAAAAGGCTCCGTAACTATTATGAGAATCTGTCGAATTCAGCTTGAAAATGAAGCTCGCGTCGGCTTTATCGATGGCGACACGATATCTTATTACCCAGAGGCGATTGGAATTTCAGGCGTTTCAGAATCGATTGTTACTGCAGGCTCCGTCGATGCAAAAACAGCGTGTTTTCTTCCGCCGATAACCCCCTCAAAAAT
>JBGTEI010000584.1:0-4543 GCA_041747875.1 Pyrinomonadaceae bacterium
TCATTTTTATCTGTCGCTGTATAAATTGCTTTTTTGCATTTAATACTTTTATCAATTACCAACTCCACCCTTTCACCCCAATAAAAAGAGACGAGTTCAACTTTTTGACCAACAAAAAAATTCGCTTTCGAAATATCATCCAAATCAACAACAAATTTCCATTTATTGTTTTGTTCATGCCAACGACCAAAAATTACCGAATCGTCAATTACAATCGAACCGACCCTTTTGTCTTCAACCCATTTTTCACCGTCATTTGAGTCTGACGAAATGATTCCAAATAGTTCCAATTGTTTTTCGCTATTCAAAATGTTCTCAATTTTAAAAGTTGGAAACATAATTATTTTATTGACGCTTTCGGCTTATCACCCATCACAAACGTAATATTCCCGCCGTTCATAATTTCCGAATGCGTTATGTAATTCCGACCCAAAACTTCCCCGTTTATCAAAACTTTCTGCACATAAACATTCTTATCGCTTTGATTTTCCGCTTCGATCTTTAACGTCTTTCCGTTTTCAAGTGTCAAAATAGCCGATTTGATTGCCGGACTTCCAATGGAATATTGATCATTCCCCGGAGCGACTGGATAAAACCCGAGCGCCGAAAATAGATACCACGCCGACATCTGACCACAATCGTCGTTGCCGCCGAGTCCGTCTGGGGTTGGTTTGTATTGATGTTTGAGGATCATCCGCACGCGTTCCTGCGTTTTGTATGGTGCGTCGGTCCAGTTATAAAGATATGCGGCGTGATGCGCGGGTTCGTTTCCGTGGACATAGCCGCCGATTATTCCTTCGCGGGTGATGTCTTCGGTATCGGCAAAAAATTCATCGGGCAGATCCATCGTAAAAAGCGTGTCCATATATTTTTCAAACTTTTCCTTTCCGCCCATTTTTTCGACCAATGCCGCCGGATCATGAGGAACATAAAGACTGTAATTCCATGCGTTTCCTTCAATAAATCCCTGATCGTGCGTTTGAAGTGCGTCAAATTTTTCTTTGAAATTCCCGTCTGACATTTTCGGACGCATAAAGCCGACTTTTGGGTCATAAACGTTCTTCCAGTTTTCCGAACGCTTCAAAAATTCGGTGTGAATTGCACGATTACCGACTTTCAAAGCGGCTTGCGAGATAGCCCAATCGTCGTAGGCATACTCCAGAGTTTTAGAAACTGACGAAGAATTCTTATCCTCGGGAACGTAGCCGAGCTTCATATAATGCTCGAGTCCGTCGTAATATTTTGTCCGTGCAGTTTGCGCCATCGCTTCGAGTGCTTTCTTTGCATCAATGCCTTCGATATTTCCCTTTACGATCGCGTCAGAGACAACCGAAACTGAGTGGTAGCCGATCATGCACCAGTTTTCGTTGGCGTAATGCGACCAAACGGGAAGCATTTTATGAACGCTTTGATCGTAATGAGCAAGCATCGAATTGACCATTTCGCGGTTTCGTTTTGGCTGAACGATATTAAAAAGCGGATGAAGCGCGCGATATGTATCCCAAAGTGAAAACGTCGTGTAATTTGTAAATCCTTTTGCCAAATGGACGTTTTGGTCGAGGCCTTTGTATTTTCCGTCGACATCCATATAAACGGTCGGCGACAAAAATGTGTGATACATCGAGGTGTAAAAGTTGATCAGATCACCTTTCGTATCGGCCGTAACAGCGATCTTGCCGAGTTCTTTATTCCATTCGTCCTGTCCGGCTTTTTTGACCTTTTCAAAATCCCAATCCCGCGTTTCGGTCTTGAGATTATTCATCGCACCCTCGGTTGAAACCGGCGAAAGCGCAAATTTTACCTGAATTTTTTCGTTTTGTTTCGTGTCAAAATCAAAGTATGCCCTTATCTGTTTACCCGCCGCTTCAGGGAAATTTTTTGTCTGATCAAACTTTCGCCAGAAGCCTTTGTAATCCTGTTTTTCGTAATTCTTAAAACCGTAATTCTTAAACGGCTTCGAAAATTCCATCGCAAAATAGACTGTTCGCGTTCTCGCCCAGCCGTTTGTCTGTCGATACCCAACGATCGTGTGATCATTCTCAACCCGCACAAATGTCCAGACGTTCTTATCGTCGTAATTATAGATCCCGTGCATGAGATCGAGAATTATGTGAGAGTTTTCGGATTCAGGAAATGTGTATTGATGATATCCGACGCGCGTCGTTGTCGTCATTTCAGCCAGAATTCCGTCGTCTTCAAGTAAAACCTTGTAATAATTTGGTTCGGCAGTTTCATTTTCGTGAGAAAATTTTGAACGAAAACCGCTTTTCGGATCATTTTTTGACCCTGGTTCGAGCTGCAATTCGCCAACCGTCGGCATGATCAAAAAATCCCCAAGATCGGAATGTCCTGTTCCCGAAAAATGCGTATGCGAAAACCCGACGATCTCGCTATCGTCATATTGATATCCGGCGCAGTATTTATAGGCATCCGGATTATACTTCCCGCCGATATTGTGCGGCTGCTGATCGGTATCGGGTGAAAGCTGAACGGCGCCGAAAGGAACGGTCGCGCCGGGGAAAGTGTGACCCATCTTCTGCGTCCCGATCAAAGGATTTACATATTGAATATAATTTGCAGATTTCTGCGCCATTGCATTTAGTGAAACGAAAAGTATAAGTAAAATTGACTTCTTCATAAGAGTTTTTTAACGCAGAGACCGCGGGGAACGCCGAGGGTTTTTAGACTATCCTTAAATTTCGTAAATTAATTCACGGAATCTTACTCAGAAGTTAAAATTTTAAAACCTCTGCGCTCCCCGCGGTCTCTGCGTCAAACCCGCTTTGCTTAATCATCGATCACCGGTTCTTTCTTTTTAGTTTTTCTTCGCTCGGCTTTCCACTTCTTCCGCACCGCTTTTACGTCAAATTTATCTTTCTTATTGTCCCGCATGTTTTCCACTTCGTGCTGAACCCGTGCGGCAACAAGCCGATACGCTTCCGCATTCGGAACTCCTTTGGTCATTTCGGCAAGCTCGTCATATTCAAGAAATCTGCCGACCTTTGCGCCGATCTTTGAACCAACTTTATCAACCTTTGGAACCGTCGTCCCTTTAGGAAATGCCTCAAACGTCCCCCATAAATAAAGCGGCAATATCCCGACCTTGTTGTTGAGCGCAAGATAACCGATAACGGGTTTGAATTCTTCCATTTCGCCGGTCAAAGACCGCGTACCTTCCGGGAAGATCAGGCAGTTGTATCCCTCCTTCAGAATTTGTGTCACATGGCGAAGCGATGTTCTGAGACTACCCGAACGCTCGATCGGGACGAGCGACGTGAAGTTGTTCATATACGCCCGTTTATACTTCGTATCGAACCAGTAATCCGCCGCCGCTACGGCAACCGTTTGATCTGCTACTCCTTCGCCGAGGGCAAATTTGAGCAAGCCCATGTCGAGGTGCGAGGCATGGTTTGAAGAAACGATAAAGTTTGTATGCGGCGGCACATTCGAACGTCCTTCGATGTTGGTTTCGAGGATGTTTTCATACAAAGCTTTTTGAGCGAAAGTCACAAAGCGATTGCCGAGCGTTTTGACGATCAACGGGATCTTGATCTCATCATCTTTCTTTTCGATCTCCGGCTCATCGGCAATTCGTTTTGTTTTATCTACTCTTTGGACAGCTGTTAAAAGTTCGCGAACCGTCTGAACCTCGTTTAGTTCGTCAGGCGATAAAACGCGCCCGCCGCCGTCTTCTACCGCGCCCTGAAGTTCAACAAACATTAGCGAATCAAACCCGAGATCCGTCAAACGCGAATCCGAGGCGACTTCCGAAAGCGGCTGATTTGAAACGCTCGCTACGATCTTCCGGATCCACAAAACATTGTCATCACCCTTTGATTCGACGACCTTATTTGTTTTACTTTTCGCGCGATTTTCGAGTGTCTCGATCATTTCGACGACCTCAGGTCGCTTAACTTTTCGAGTCGCAGTTCGCGGTAATTCAAACGGCGTCAGATGCAAAACCTGGACGCGTTTGAAAAACGGAAGTGTCGCGGAAACTTCACGGAAATGTTTCTCCACTTCTTTGTTTGTTTCGGCGCGTGTCAGCGAAATATCCTTTTCGTAATCAGGCACTACAAGCGACGCGATCTTCTCGCCGCCATTTTCATCGTGCAGCCCGACCACCGATAATTCCTTGATAAAATCAGATTTCCCGTAAAGATCCTCGATCTCGTCGGGGTAAATATTCTTACCGTTTGAATCGATGATCACATCTTTTGATCGTCCGACGATGTAGAGATTCCCATCTTCATCAAGCCTGCCCAGATCGCCGGTTTTAAGCCATCGGTCTTCGTTGATCGCTTCATTTGTTGCTTCGTCGTTTTTGTAGTAACCGAGCATGATATTCTGCCCGCGGGCGAGAACTTCTCCCACACCATTTGCATCCGGATCGGCGATCATTACTTCAACGCCGGGAAGCGGTTTTCCGACGCTGCCCTTAAGCATCTTGTCAGGCCTCGTCACTGTAAGGACGGGCGAAGATTCGGTCAGTCCGTATCCTTCAAGGATATTAAACCCGAGCCCGTGAAGATCCTTTTGTACC
>JBGTEI010000585.1:0-4246 GCA_041747875.1 Pyrinomonadaceae bacterium
GGGATCGGTTTTCTGACGAATATGCGGTCAAAGGAACAAAACTGATCCTTGACTACGTTGTCACGAAACTACCCTGTGAAGAATGCGAGGGAACCGACTATGACGTAACAGCCACAATTATCGGAGAATACTCCGGAAAAGTTGTGGCCCTTTCCGGCTCATGCGGCTGTTGAGTGTTACTTGACACTTAACGGGCAAAGACGCATTATTATTGTCTAGACATCGTGGTGAGTTATGCGACTTGCGACCACGTAAAACAAACCGCTAAACAGCAAACGGGTATCTAAAGAAAAAGCCTTGTGTTGTTTAGCACGAGGCTTTTTTATTATGAAGGATTTTCGAGAGATTTTGGATAACGAAAGCGTTTACGTATTTGATGGAGCGGTCGGAACGCGTTTTTACGACAAAGGCGTTTACATCAATAAAAGTTATGACGAACTAAATCTCACGATGCCCGATCTGGTTCGCGAAGTTCACGCAGAATATGTCGCTGCGGGCGCGGATATTATTCAAACCAATACCTTTGGCGCGACAAGATATAAACTTCAGCAGCATGGTCTCGAATCAAAAATAAGAGAAATAAACATTGCCGGGGTAAAACATGCACTGGACGCCGCCGGTGACCGTGTCTTCGTCGCCGGTTCGATCGGCCCGCTCGATCTTAGAATCGAGCCGTATGGACCAACGTCATTTGAAGAAGCGCGTGAAATGTTTTCCGAGCAGGCATCGGCGCTTCTTGAAGGCGGTGTAGAACTATTCGTGCTCGAAACTTTTGCCGATCTTTCCGAGATTCAACAAGCCATAATTGCCGTAAAAGAACTTTGCGATCTGCCGATCGTCGCGCAGGTTCAGATCCAAACGGACGGCAAAACCGTGTTCGGCGCCACGCCTGACATCTTTACGAGAAGACTGGATGAATGGGGTGTAGATGTGATCGGTCTCAATTGCGGTGTCGGTCCAACGCACGTACTCAACGAGCTTGAAAAGATGCGTCTGATGACCAACAAGAAGTTGATCGCACAGCCAAACGCCGGACTTCCCCGTGACGTTCAGGGGAGACAGTTTTATATGTGTTCGCCTGAGTATATGTCAAAATTTGCCAAGCGGTTTATAAAAGCGGGGGCGAAATTTGTCGGCGGCTGCTGCGGAACTACTCCGAAACATATAAAACTGATCGTCGATTCGGTTCGGGCGATTAGTCCGCGCGCGAATCGAGTGACGCTTAAACAACCTGCAAAGGTTATAGAAAATAAAAAGACCGTCGAGGTTGAACCGGTTTCTCCGCTCGATCGCTCAAAATGGTCCCGAAAAATTGCGCTTGGTGAGTTTGTAACGTCAGTCGAGGTGCTGCCTCCAAAAGGCATTAAAGCTGAAAATACTCTGAGATCGATAAACTTTCTAAAAGAGGCCGGAGTTGACGCGGTAAATATTCCTGACGGACCGCGCGCGCAAACGCGTATGTCTGCACAAGCAACCGCGATCCTGGTTGAACAGCAGTTGGGGATCGAAACCGTTCTGCATTACTGTTGCCGTGATCGAAATCTTCTTGGAATGATGTCCGATCTGCTTGGCGCTGCGGCGCTTGGTTTGCATAATTTATTGATAATTACGGGCGATCCGCCAAAAATGGGACCATATCCGGATGCAACTGCGGTTTTCGATATCGATTCAATAGGCCTGACCAATATGGTCAACAAACTAAATCACGGTTTGGATCTTGGAAACAATCCGATCGGTGAACCAACCGCATTTTCGATCGGTGTCGGAGTTAACCCCGGGGCGATAAATTTGGAGGAGGAGATTCGCAGATTTGAGTGGAAGGTAGAAGCAGGTGCCGAATACGCGATCACTCAACCGGTTTATGATACTGAACAATTACAGGTATTTCTCGAAAAGATCTCACACGTCCGAATTCCTATAGTCGCCGGTATTTTCCCGCTAGTTTCAAGCCGCAATGCCGAGTTTATGCACAATGAAGTTCCCGGCGTTCGTGTCACACAGGATATTCTGGATCGCATGCGCGAAGCCTCTCAGCAGTCGAAAGAACACGCTCAGGAAGAAGGTCTTTTGATCGCAAGGGAAAGTCTGGATGAAATAAAGGACGTAATTCAAGGTGTACAGGTTTCCGCGCCCTTCGGAAAGGTAAAATATGCATTGAAGGTATTTGATGTATTACCGCAGTTTCAAAAACACGTGGCTGCAACGCTTCCCGACTGAGTAAATATCCGGGATTATGCAAATTAATTGAGTTTCTCCGTTCAAAAAAGCGTAAATTGGTAACAATAAAAACAATTATGAAAACCTTATTCTTTTTGATCGCAATTCTTTGTCTTTCAGTTTTTTCCTTCGTCGGCGACGGCGAATTTCGCAATTCATCCGGAAATACGATCGGCTACTTAAGGGGAGAATCTGTTCGAAATTCTTCGGGTAATACCATCGGATACTTTAAAGATAACGGCGATGTGCGAAATTCGAGCGGTAACACGATCGGCTCGATCGAGAGCAACGGAGATATTCGAAACAGCAGTGGAAATACGATCGGAAAGGTCACTTCAAGCGGAGAAGTTAGAAATTCAAGCGGAAACACGATCGGAAAAGTAACGTCAAATGGTGACGTAAGAAATTCGAGCGGGAACACTATCGGCTACGCAAAGGGAGATATTTCACAAGAACAAGCGGCGGCGTTTTTCTTTTTCTTCTTTACAGACCTGCTAAAACAAACTGATCAACGCAGATTTTCGCCGTAATCGATCACCCGGATAATACCCTTTTGAAGCTTATTTGGATTTGGCTTTGGCGGCGTGACCAACGTAAACAAGTGGTTAAACTTCTCGTCCGCCTTTTTGCCCGGCGCACTCTGCCACGAGTATCTCACGATCGCACTATCTTCAAACTCATACTCGCGCACAATTTTGCTTTCTGAATACTCGATCGTTCTTTCACTGACAAAACGGCTTTGGACATCTTCAATAATACTGTTTACGTAATGATTGGTATGCTTATTATCTTTCTTCATTTTATCCGATAGATCGAAACTGCAAGACTCAGGCAGTGTTAATTTCTAATTTAATTCCTCAAAGTTAAAAACCAATTTCGAACCATTATAGTACATCGTCAGGAACAAGCACAATTTTTCCAAACGCCTTATTCTCAATGACTTCGTGATGCGCTTTAGCCGCATCACTAATTGCAAATCGCTTTCCGACCACCGGATCCAGAAAACCCCGATCGAGTCCTGCAAAAATTGCAGAATGAATCTCATCGAATTCTTCCGGTGAGGCATTAAATAGTGACATTCCGAGGATAACTGCATCCTTTCCCATCGCAAGCCGCGGATTGAAATCCAAACTTCCGCGATTTCCGATCACTACGATCCGTCCAAACTTCGCAAGTACGTCAAAATCTTTTTGAAGGTTAACGTTTGCCAGCATCTCGAGAATAATATCAACGCCTTTGCCTTCAGTCGCATTGTTGACCTCTTCTAAATAATTCGCAGCAGAATGATCAAATACGAAGTCTGCGCCCTGCGTTTGAACCAGATGCTTTCCGTCTTCGGAACTCGCAGTGGCGATCACATTCAGTCCGGCATTTTTTGCCCACTGGATCGCGGCAATCCCAACCGCACCGCTTCCGCCGTGAACCAAAACAGTTTCGCCGGCTTTTGCCTTTGCTTTTTGGATCAATCCCCGATAAGCGGTTGCATATGGAACAAAGATCCCCGCACCCTTTTCAAATGACGTCTTGTTTGGCATCTCCCAAACATGTTCTTCCTTACAGATCGAATATTCAGCGTAAGTCCCGGTGATTGAACCCGCCAAATATACCCGGTCACCGGCTTTCACTTTTCGCACGTTTTCCCCGACTCTTTCGACAACTCCCGAAGCATCTTTTCCGGGCGTAAAAGGAAGCGGAGGAGTCGAAGCGTGAACACCTGCGCGCACGTAAGTATCGACCGGATTAACGCCCGCCGCCATAATTCGGACCAAAACGTCAGAAACTCCGACTTCTGGAATCGGAGTTTCTTCGATTTTCATCACTTCAGGTTCGCCAAATTCTCTGACGATTATTGCCTTCATAATTTGAACCTTTAAGCCGTCGCGGATTCATCCACCACGATATGTTTCTGTATCGCCTGTGCGATAGCTTCTTTTGAAACCGCGCCAACTATGCGTTCCTGCTCTTCACCGTCTTTGAAAACGATCAATGTCGGAATGCCGCGAACGCCGTATCTTTGCGGAACATTCAT
>JBGTEI010000586.1:0-3715 GCA_041747875.1 Pyrinomonadaceae bacterium
AAGAAAGGGAAAATTTATTTAAAATGAAGAAAAACGGATTATTTCGATTGGCTTAGATGAACTATTATTGGGAATGATAAACTCAATAAATTATCATTCAAATCTTTGCGTCCTTAGCGACCTTTGCGGTTAATTTTCTTATGGCAAAAAAGACAAAAGCATTAGCAAAAACAAATAACAAAATACTTATCACGGGCGGAACAGGATTTCTCGGAACGCACATCGTCAGGCAATTTCTGGATGCAGGCGAGAAGGATCTGCGTGTCATGGCCTCAAGCGTTCCGGAGTGGATGAAAGATAGCGGTGTTGGGGCCATTGAAGGATCGGTTACAAATGAGAAAGATGTCGCGGATGCAGTTAAAAATGTTTCCGCTATTTATCATTTGGCAGGGAAAGTTTCGCGGGATAACGACGATGCGGCGCTGATGAATAATATTCATATCCAAGGCACGCGTATTTTGTGCGAAGCTGCGGTAGAGACCGGTGTTAAAACTTTGATCCTCGCATCTTCAAGCGGGACGATCGCTGTTTCAGAAGATAAAGACATATTTGATGAGACATACCCGCCGCCGATCGATCTGATCTCCCGGTTTGCTTATTACGCATCAAAATTCTTTCAGGAAAAAACCGCGATTGAAAATTTTGACGGTGACGGCCGAAAACTGGTTATCCTGAATCCTTCACTCCTTTTGGGAACCGACGACGAACGCCTTAGTTCGACAAAACCGGTTCTCGATTTTCTCGCGCGAAAGATCCCGTTTACGCCTTCCGGCGGTTTGAATTTTGTCGATGCAAGAGACGCTGCCGCGGCGTTTATCAATGCGCTTGAAAAAGGAAGACATCAGGAAAAATATCTGATAGGTTCGGAAAACATGACGTTTGCGGATTTCTTTGGAAGATTGGAGAGATTGTCAGGCGTTGCAGCTCCGATGATCCGCGTGCCGAAGTCAATTTCGGTGCCGGCCGCGGGGATGATCGATTCGTTATTCAAAAACTGGAATCGCACGCCGCCGTTTGAGGCAAAAGAAGTCGAACAAGCCGAGCTTTTCTGGTACTTTGATTCGACAAAAGCAAAAGAAGAATTGGGTTTTGACCCGCGGGATCCGCAGCAGACTTTAAACGATACGATCAAATACTTGCGCCGGAATTTCCTGGGAGAAGGGGTGTTCGAGTAGCAATCAGTATAGCGAACGATAGTGAGCACCTCGTCCAATATAAAAGGTAAAACAATAAAAGCCCTTTGATTTAAAAGCCTTCTGTAAATAAAGATCGGATCGGTCGGTGGTGCTCACTGTCGGTCGCGGTACTGATGGCAAGTTAAACCGGCTCGTACCATGCTATGTCCGGTATAGATAGTGGTGCTCACTATCGTTCGCTGTACTGATGGCAAGCCGTTCGCTGTAGTGATGTTATTTGTACGTTTCCAAATACTTCGGTTTTCTTCTCGCTTTCGTCGCCTGCTCCCAGGTATATGCAAGTTTTATCAAAGTCGGCTCGGAAAACGCACGTCCGAAGAAGGACATCCCGATCGGCATTTCATTTAGAAATCCTGACGGCACAGTAATATTTGGATAACCCGAAACCGCAGCCAGCCCCGAACTCCCCACATAATTTGTCGGGCTGTCTCCATTTATCAGATCGATCATCCATGATTGAGCGTTTGAGGGCGCGATCAGGGCCTCGAGTTTATCTTTGTCCATTACGAGGTCGATTCCGCGGTCTTGTGTCAAAACCTTGCTTTGAAGAAGTGCAAGCTCGTACGCGCGGTCATTCAGATCCTTTTTCTCCTGTGCTTTTTCGAAGATCTCCTGCTTAAAATAGCGCATTTCTTTGTCAGCATTTTCATTGTTAAATTTGATCAGCTTTTCCAAAGAGTTGTTTTTACCGCCCCGCTCGGCAAGATATTTATTTAGATCAGCTTTAAATTCGTATAGCAGCACTTCGTATTCATCATCGCCGTAATCGCGGAAGTGCGGGAAATTCACGTCGATCAACTTTGCGCCAAGTTTTTCGAGTTGTTTGATGTTTTCTTCCATCAAATTATCGAGCGCAGCATTTTTTCCAAAATACTGTCTTACGACTCCAATTCTCGCGCCTTTTAAAGCATCGCTGATCAAAAACTTTGTGTAGTCCTTTTCGCTTTTTGTTTTTCCCTGCGAAGTGATCGAATCCCTTTTGTCTTCGCCGATCATCGCATTTAGAAGGATGACAGCGTCAGAAACCGTTCGTGCCATCGGACCCGCTGTGTCCTGAGAGTGCGCGATCGGTATGATCCCGCTTCGCGAAACCAAGCCAAGCGTTGGTTTGATGCCGACGACCCCATTTATTGCCGAAGGACATACGACAGAACCGTCCGTTTCTGTTCCAACTGCAACCGTCGCCAGATTTGCCGCAACCGAAGCCCCCGAACCTGAAGACGAGCCGCACGGGCTTCGATCTAAAATATATGGGTTGTGCGTTTGTCCGCCGCGACCTGACCAGCCGCTTGAAGAGTTTTCCGAACGGAAATTTGCCCATTCACTCAAATTTGTCTTGCCAAGCAAAACCGCGCCCGCTTTTCGCATCTGCTGGACGATAAATGCATCTTGCTTTGGCGTCGGTGAGTCAACTAAAGCCAGACTGCCTGCGGTCGTTTTCATCTTGTCCGCGGTGTCGATATTGTCTTTTATAACGACCGGGATCCCGTGCATTTGTGACCGCAATTTTCCGCTCTTTCGTTCCTTATCCATCTGTTCGGCGATGGCGATCGCATCCGGATTGAGTTCAATGATCGAGTTTAGTTTACCGTCGATCTGTTTGATCCTATCGAGATAGATCTCGACAAGCCGTTTTGATGTTACCTCGCCTGCCTTCATCGCATCTTGCAATTCCGAAATTGTGATCTCTTCGATCTCTATTGATTTAGTGCCCAAAATGTTTGCTCCCTTTACGTTCTTACTTATTAAAACAAGTGAGCCTCCCGATATACCCATTTGCAGAAAATTGCGGCGATTTATTGACATAATTCTCTCTCCTGATTTTGCTATAGATGGCTTCAAGTGGTGTTGTTAGTTTATATGTTTCGTTGAGACTTTGACAGTGCGCAGGTGTTTTAGAGGATCGATCTCATTCGGCAAACCGGTGTTCAGACAAAGACTTGCAAATTATGAGCACAACAAAGTGTTCTTGGTTAGACTTAGATAAAAAATCATTCCATAATAACCAACTAACAAAGGTTAAAGGAAATATATGGTAAGAAAAATTGTGATTCTCGCGGGCGGTTTATTGGTAATTGCCGGAGTAATATCCTCATGCAAAACGACGACACCGGAAGTAAATCGGCAAAGGGAAAAACTCGAAATGGTTGATGACGGATCGGATAAAAAATTCGAGGCGCTTGCAAATGAATTTATTGATGAACTGCTCGAGATGAATCCCGAATGGGCAACGAATTTAGGAGACCATCAATATGATAATAAGCTCACAGATTATAGCGCCGAGGGTATTGAAGATTCATTGACGTTTAATAAGAAATACCTCAATGAACTTGGAAGAATTGCGCCCGACAAGCTGAGCAAGGAAAATAACATCGATTATCGGATCTTAAAGCACAATTTGGAAAGTGGCATTTTTCAGATCGAATCGCTCAAGGAATACGAATGGAATCCGCTGACATACAATCCGGGTTCGGCAATAAATAATCTGATCTCCCGTGATTTTGCGCCGCTTAAAGAAC
>JBGTEI010000587.1:0-1850 GCA_041747875.1 Pyrinomonadaceae bacterium
GCGTTTCCGCCTTTGGTGCAAACAATTGCCCGCCCTCGGGTTTCTTCATATCGAAATTCGTCCCCGATGTCGTAAAGAGATATATTCATTCTTTACCGGGAAAACCACTAAGTCGCAACCGATTCATTCGGCAAAACTTAAAACAGGGAGAATCAATAGCTATGTTCAAAAAAGTCCTTATCCTTTCAGCCTCAGTCGGAGCAGGACACGTCTCCGCGGCAAATGCGATCGAGAAAGAACTCAAACACCAGAACGCCGCAGCTGAGATCAAAAACATTGACGTGCTCGAATATACAAATCCTCTCTTCCAGCGCCTATATGGAAAAGCATATATCGAGATGGTCAACAAAATGCCGGAAGTTCTTGGCTGGATGTACGAATCGATGGATAAGCCCTGGAAAAACGAACGACGCCGGATCGCGCTTGATCGTTTAAATACTCAACCTTTTATCAAACTCATCAAACAGGAAAAGCCAGACATCGCCATCTGCACACATTTTCTACCGGCTGAGATAATTTCATGGCTTCGCGCCAAGGGAAAGATCGACACAAAACAGGCGATCGTCGTCACGGATTTTGACGCGCATGCGATGTGGCTGATGCACAATTACGAATATTACTTCGTCGCGCTCGATGAGACCCGTGTCCATCTTGAAAAGGTCGGCATCCGCCCGGAGGCGATCCACGTCACCGGAATTCCGATCGATCCCGTTTTTGCCCTCGAAAAAGACAAATACGAGATGCGCGCCAAACACGGGCTTGAAAAAGACAAACTGACGATCATCGTTTCAGCCGGCGGTTTCGGAGTTGGAAATATTGAATTGCTTCTAGAAGCTTTGAGCGAGCTACAAACACCGTCGCAGATCGTCGCCATCTGCGGGCGCAACGAAAAGCTGAAAGAAAAGATCGATAAACTCTTCGAAGGAAAGTTAAATAACGAACGCGTCAAATTTCTCCCGATCGGCTACACAAAACAAATGGACGAGCTTATGTCCGCATCCGATTTGATCGTCGGTAAACCCGGCGGCCTTACCACATCCGAAGCGCTGGCAAAGGGTTTGATCTTCGTAATAGTCAATCCAATTCCCGGACAGGAAGAACGCAATTCTGATCATCTCTTAGAAAAAGGCTGTGCGATCAAATGCAATACTTTGCCTACGCTGGCTTATAAGATTGATAAACTGGTTGACGACAAAAAACGATTTGAAGCGATAAAGCTGAACATTGAGAAATTGGCAACGCCGAAAAGCGCGGAAATGCTTGCTAAGCAATTAGCCGCGTATAAGTAGTGCGTCCGTAGCCCGACCGTTAGGAAGGGCTTCCGTGGTCGTGTTCCGAGATAATTGGTTAAGTTTATAGATGATTATGGAAGCCCTCCTTCACAGTCAGGCTACGGTCACGGGCTGCGGGATATTGTCACCTTAATCCTACCGCTTTTTAATGCAAGCACTTTTAACTTGCTTCTTTTTGACTTACTCCTTTTTAACTTGCAGCGAGTTTTAACTCGTGGAATCGAAATTCACAAACACCCGGCTTTAGCCGCACTCTTAAAAACCGTGGAATTCCAAATTGCTCATGCAAAAAACAAGGCCCGGAGCTGATGTCAAGGTATATCTCCTCGGAAAAACTCCTACGTGCCCAAAGGTCGTAAGTGCTCGCGAGCATAACCCTCGTTGATCTTTAAACATAACCACGTTTTTCGAACGCTCGCGTTCGTTGCAGGCTGGCAGCCTGCGTTCCATCGGATGCGGCGTTCAGTCAGTTAGAAAAATGACACTATTTACAATTCTCTTCTGAAATCAACGTTAAAATAGATACTGTCTTGAAAATCAACTTTGAAACGCCAAGTT
>JBGTEI010000588.1:0-4215 GCA_041747875.1 Pyrinomonadaceae bacterium
AAATCTATACGCAACGGTAAGTGTGCTCGGAGTTTTGCAGAAGTTCAGTGCGGTGAAATTGCCGGGCGGACTTGATGTGCTTGATAACTGGTGGATCATCGGTATTGCCGGCGGACTTTATGCGGTCGAATTTGTGGCGGACAAGGTTCCATACGTAGATAGTGTTTGGGATGTTGTACACACCTTCATACGCGTTCCGGCGGGGGCGGTCGTTGCATATGCTGCGACATCGGAAATGGATGCCAGTGTTGCAGCTATTGCGGCATTGTTCGGCGGAGGTTTGGCGCTTTCGTCACATGGAACAAAGGCTGCTTTGCGAATGGGTGCGAATCTTTCTCCAGAACCGATCTCAAATTGGTCGTTGTCTATAATTGAAGACATAATTGCTTTTGCGGGTACTGCACTGGCGGTTTTTGCTCCGATCATAATAGCGATCGTTCTTTTTGTATTTGGATTATTTTTTATATGGTTTGCGCCGAGAGTGTTTCGGGCGATACGGCGGATATTCAGTGCAACAAGGGCGTTTTTCGGCGGAGCGTCATTTAAGGAGGTCGCGGAAAAGGCACCGTAAAACGTGTGTATTTTGCAATCGATCGAGTTATTCCCGTTCTGAATGTGCTGCTTGAAATTTAAGCGCGGAGGAAATCATGAAAAAAATCAAATTCTTAAGCCTCGTAATATTATCAGCATTTGTTTTAGCCGGTTGTATGGCGCAATCCGAGTCGGGAATTCCGCAGACGGATCGAAGCGAAGCTCCGATGTCTGAGCCGCTGGAGAAAACGCCGATGACCGAGGATACAGGCGCGACGTCAAATGACGGATCAGATCGTGACGCAACAACTAAAACGGAATCAAGTCCTTCCGACCAGATCTCGATCAATAAAGAAAACACTTCGCCAACCGAGCCCACGAAGCCGATCGAGCGAAAGATCATTCGCAATGCCGATATTCAGCTCGAATCTTCATCACCCGACGAGGTTCACCAAAAAATTACGGCTATCGCTGAGAATAAAAAGGGATTTGTCGTTCAATCCAGAAAAAGTAATAGTCAGACAAAAAATCGCGGCGGCGAAACCGTAACGATGTCGATTCGGATTCCGGCGGAAGAGTTTAATCAAACGATCACCGAAATTCGCAAAACGGCAAACCGCGTGATAGATGAATCCGTTTCCGGTAAAGACGTAACAGAAGAGTTTATTGATATTGAAGCTCGGTTGAAGGCAAAAAGGGCACTTGAAGAGCGATTTCTTGAAATTATGCAGAACGCGAAATCGGTTCAGGATGCGTTAAACGTACAAAGAGAACTCGCAAATGTTCGGGGCGAGATCGAGAGAATTGAGGGTCGGAAAAAGTTTCTTGAGAATCAGGCGAGTCTTTCGACAATAAATATTAACATCCGGACGCCGACTGCGATCTCCGGAAGCTCAAGCGGATTTTTTTATGAACTAAAAGAAGCAGTAAGCGATGGATTTGATGCCGCGCTGGGATTTATTTTAATACTGATCCGTGTATTGATCGCCCTGATCCCGTTTTTGATCCTGGTAGTTTTGCCGCTATTGCTGGTTCTCCGTTATTTTTGGCGTCAATATAAGAAACGACGTTTGGCAAAGAAATTCGCAGATGAGTTAAATGCCGAATCTGAAAAAGTAGTGATCGAGCACACTACGGACGAAAATTAGTGGAAAGAGCTTTTCAAATTATTGCGGTGGTTCTGGCTGGGATCGCCGCGTTTTTATTGTATAGCGGTAATAAGGATGCAGCATTTGTTACCATAGTTTTTGGATGTATCGCATTTTTTTTCAGCGTCCGCACTCAGTCAAAGGTTCGAGTTGAAAAGGAGAATGCGGCGATAATTGCACAAAAATACGGCGATGATCCTGACGAAATCGACTTTGATCACGGAGGGAATTTAGATACTGAATTTGAAATGCGAGGAGATAGGGAAACTGTCGACAAAGCGAAATCAGGCGAATTTAGACCGGATATTTAGGCAAAGTGACATTGAGTGGATACATCGTAGGGTTTGAGTTGGAATTGGCTTTTAACGCGAATAACAGTTTTTGATATAATTTGAAGGAAATCCCGGCCGCACATTTCAGAGTGTTTTTATGAAAAACTTAAAGAATAAATTTGTTTTGACGACCGTTTTGCTATTTGTGTCAGCAGCGCTGACCTTTGGTCAAATGACCCGAAAACCGTCTCCGACCAATGAACCTGACGGCGCGATGGAGAAGACGCCTGACTCGAGTTTTCGTTCTTTTTCGAGAATAAGTTCGCGAAACGATTTTGATATGATGGCGCGCGTCTATCACCAGGATACACCTTATGCATTGCCGCATGTGATGTTTGCGATCGATCGAAAGGAAAACAACAAGATCTATTACATCAATTCGCAAAAATATCGGTTCCACAAAGATTTTCTGCGCGGAAATCACTTAGTTTTGAAAGGGCAGGATTTTTTTGAGGATATTTATATAAATCCAAACCGACGGTTTATAGTTGGGACGATCGCATGGCAGAAAACGGTAGATAAATTTACGTTTGAATATTGGGAAGGCGATCTAATTCCATCCGCCCAAATAAAAGAAACTTACGACGTAATCAACAAGACTTTTTACGAAAAGGTTGCGTTTAAGCCAAATTCGACTAGACACGATGAACTGACCGGAGCGATGCCGATCGATCGCGTAACATCCTCGGATATCTCAAAAAATCAGGAGTATTTGGCGCTGAATACTGCAAAGGGAGTAGGAAGAGTTCACATTATTGAAGATATTAATGACGAAACGGTCGAGATCGGATACAACGAGATCATTGTTCTAAACGAAGTGCCGCTAAACTTACCGCCTGTCGCCGGTATAATAATTTCAAAACCCTCGACACCGCTTTCGCATGTAAATTTACTGGCAAAAGGCTGGGGAATTCCGAATGCGTATATAAAAGACGCAGACAAACTTCTCAAGGAATATGACGGACGCTGGATAGAATTCGAAGCGACTTTGACCGAGCCGAGAATAAAGCCTGCCGGTCGGGATGAACTGGACTGGTATGAAAAGCGCCGTGAATCCCTCGATCAGATCATAAAATCACCTCCTTCGAATCTGGAAGAAGTAAAACTCGCAACCCTTTGGCAAATGCGAAAGTCGGACAGCATCAAATACGGCGCAAAGGCGGCGAATTTAGGTGAAGTGACAAACGCGCGCATCCCAAGGGTTATCGTTCCGAATGGATTTGCGATCCCATTTCGCTATTACAGCGAGTTTATCAAGAAGAATGGTCTCGACAAGAAAATTTTAGATTTTTCGTTTGATAACGATTTTGTCCATAATCCGAAAATAAGAAAAGAAAAACTTGCAGCTTTTAGAGCAACGATACAGAATGGAGAGTTTGATCCGAAGCTTCGCCGCGAGATCATATCAAAATGGCGCGTGTATTTAGGCGCTAAAGGAGCGTTTGTTCGGAGTTCTTCAAACGCTGAAGATATGCCAAACTTTAGCGGAGCCGGTCTTTATGACACGGTTCCAAATGTAAAAGATGCTGATGCTATTATCGAAGCGGTCAAAACTGTTTGGGCATCACTTTGGAATTTTGAGGCATATGAAGCACGCGAGCGCAATTTTATTGAGCATTCGGGAACTTATATGGGGGTTCTCATCCAAACCGGCGTGGACATGGACAGCAGCGGCGTTTTGATCACAAAAGATCCGTTTGACGACGACAACGCGGGCGCGGTTTATATCAGCGCAAAACGCGGATTGGGAATAAAAGTAGTTGACGGAAAGAAGATCGCGGAACAGATCTTATTCTCGAAGAAGTCTAATGCAGTGCAGGTTTTGACTCGCTCGGGAGAAGACTCGCTTCTTACATTTGACGCAAACGGCGGCGTCAAAGAAATTCCGATCTCGGGGAGCCGAAATGTTTTGACAGATCCGGTTGCGAGGAGACTTGCTGACGCGGGAACACAGATAAAGAAAATTTTTGGTAATAAACAGGATCAGGATATCGAGTGGGGATATAAACGCGGCCAGATATACATTCTGCAGTCACGTCCTTTTATTGAAAATTGATCGAAAAATCGAAATGAAAAAATATTTATTGTTAATAAGCGCGCTATTTTTGCTTGGAGCTTGCGGAGCTTCGCAAACCGGTTCGAAACGTCCGATCGAAAATTCGGACGATACGAGTAAACCGCAAAAAGAGACCGTCGCAGCGCAT
>JBGTEI010000589.1:0-2011 GCA_041747875.1 Pyrinomonadaceae bacterium
GGAGATAGACATTCTGCCGCAACGCCCTTGGAGTTGTTACTGCTCTCAGTAGCAGCTTGTACTGCAACTGATGTTGTTTCAATTCTGAAAAAGAAGCGACAGGATATTACGGATTATAAAGTGGAGATAATTGGAAAACGACGTGATGAATTCCCGCGTGGATTTATAGAATTTCATATTCACCATATCGTATATGGGCGTAGCGTATCGGAAAAAGCGGTGGCGCGTGCAATCGAACTTTCCGATACAAAATATTGCTCTGTCGCGTATACTGTAAAACCAACGGCAGTGATCACTACCGATTATGAAATTATTGAACTGGAACAATAACGATGAAAACGAAAATTTTTTTAACGTGTGCCTTTTTAATGTTTTTATCCGCGGCTTCTTTTTCGCAGGATGACAACTACAAAGCAACCCAGTGGAAAAAATTCACAAAACAAAATTGGCATGCATTTGATTTCTCAAAAAAGCTGATCTCAAAGAGCCAGTTGGAAAAGCTCGATCTGAGAGCCGACGATGAAGATAATGAATTTATCGATAATCCGGTAAGTCAGTTAGCTTTGCTGCGCGGTGTAGTATTTGGTAAACGCGGACGAGTTTTTGTTGAACGATCGATTCAGGATTATCTGGAAACGCAAAAATGGTATAAACAAAACGAAAAGTTTTCAAACGCGAATTTGACCGAACGTGAACGAGCAAACCTTGATCGTATCCGTCTCGAAGAAGCCCGCCGTCATACTTATTTGCAGCCAGGCGATATGCGTATTTGGGCATCTAAACTTATCAAAGAAGAGGACCTCGGCGGTTATACGCCGGCAGAACTTCGGGTCTTGATCGCTGAGATCGAGGCGATACATGGAAAAACTTTTTCCAATGAAGAATGGCTGCAAAAATATTTTGAAGACCGTTATTGGTATAAGGCGAATGCAAATTACTCTTCGGAGGTCTTAAATGATTTCGAACGCAAGAATATTGAGATGCTTTTGAGAGAAAAAGACAAAGGTCGTAATACCGCGGTTGCCGTTGGCGACATGGAAAATTTCCACGATGTCCTTTTAACAAATAAAGATCTGGACGGCTTGACGCTGATGGAAATGCGCATGATCCGAAACGAATTTTGGGCACGCCACGGCAGAAAATTTGAAACTCCGGGCATTCGCCAATATTTCGAATGGCGCGATTGGTATAAGCCGCTAAAAGACCAGTCAAAAGTTAAACTTACATCCATCGAACAGCAGAACGTAAACCTGATACTCGCCCGGGAAACAAAGATCCGTGAAGGCCTTTCAACCGAAGTTTTGGCGGATGAAGCAATACAGGATCTATTTACAGAAGATCTTAGAATATTGCGAAATGAGATCTTCGCTCGACGCGGACGGATTTTTAAGGATCCCGATCTGCAGAAGTATTTCGAAGCGCAATCCTGGTATACCGCAAACGCAGAATTCCGCGACGATATGCTGAGCGAGATCGAGTTAAAAAATTTGTCGAAAATAAAAGAAGCCGAAGAAATGGCGATAAGCAAATTCATGCTTTTCGAGGGCTGATAAGGCTAACTTTGCGTCTCGCGTGCCGGGACTATATACAAAATAAGAGTAAAGTAAAACAAACAGTTAACTATGTAATGCACTGCTTTTTGCGACTATCTAACTATGATAGTCTCTCATAACTTATGAACATTTCCGCTCCTGAAGAACTAGAGCTTGATAAAAAACGAAAGGTCATCAGACGTTTGCGGAATCGTCTGGTTATCCGCGAAGAAGAGATGACCGAGATCCGTGCTGAGCTCGAACAGTTTGAGGCTCAATACACTATGGAAGTCGGGCGTCTTTATGCAGAATTAGATGAAGTGGAAGCAGAAATTGCAGAAGAAGAAGTAAAACTAAATCCGGACGATGAAGAGATAAAAAAGCGCGCCGAAGAAGCCAGGCTCCGCGCCGAAGAATCGGCCGAAGCTGCGGACGAAGAAAACTGGCAGGCATGCACCCATAAATGGAATCCATCTCCG
>JBGTEI010000590.1:0-4853 GCA_041747875.1 Pyrinomonadaceae bacterium
ATCGTTTGGCGCTGAAGCCTGGTCATCGTTCTTTCTTAGAAGCAGATCTTTTGTGGAAGTTGATTCAGCAGGATCGTCTAATCGAATCTCAAAATTTGGTTCAGCATATTCAACCAGATCGCTCATCTCGCCGTACTGTTGTGCGACATTTTCCGCTGTCAAATTGTCCAGATCATCAATTGAATACAGATTATTTACATTCTCGATCTCATCTTCGATCGTATCGTTGTTTTTTGCGGTCAGCCTTTTGATCTCAGCGAGAGTGACCCCGGAACGAAATCTGACTAAAACTTCCGGTTCACTTTCCGCCGAAGTACGTTCGACGGCTACCGGCGGTTTGGCGGTTTCGCTCTCGGCGGGAACCGTGTATACCTCGTGATCCGCTGATCGCCATTTGTTGATCTCACCAAATAATGCAGCCGCTCCGATCACGATCACTGCGATCCCAATGTGTATCCAAATATTCTTTCTGTTCATTTACTTACTCCAAAACTACTTAAGATCAGCGCATCCCAAAAGATCACGAAACAATAATGTGGTTCGTTCCTTTATAATTTAGTAATCGTATTTGGTATTTATCTGCGCGATATTGATATTTACTATTATCCGATTCTAATACGATCTCCCAACCGCTTGAGATCATTTGAGCAGACATTTCACCATCTACGGGTGCGCCAAGAGACATATCAGGAAAATCCTTTTCACCGGCAGAGCTCACGTTGATCGCACTTTCACTGACACTTAAACGGTCTGCCAGATCCTGTTTTGCACGGATTGTTGCTGTTTCTTGGTTAAAACTCATAAAAACTTTATGTTACGTTTTACGGAAGTTATTCTTAATTTTCCTATTCTTTTGCGAAATAGTCAATAAATCAGACACCCGAAAAACATACTGCGCTTTGATTTAGCTACACTTCTTAAACGTTTTGACGCTTCTGTTGTTTCAATAAAAACATTTGTGCTAGTTCGACCAGGGCGGGAACGATAAAGACGGCACACGCAAACCCGAGGATAAATCCAGTCGTAAATCGTGTAAAAAATGTATTTGCCCAAATATCAAAAACCCCAAGCAGCCAATCGATGCCCATCGGAATTATCGCCAGGATAAGCCAGATCCGCGGCAGCGGATCGATCTCACCCATAGACCGGAGCAGCGGATAAACCGCGATCCCAAAAAAAAGCCCGAAGTATACGCCAAAACATCTTGAACAAACACCAAACTTATGTCCTAAAATATGGAACGAACGCAAAGGATCCTGATGACATATGTAACCAAAAAAACCGTAGATCGACTCAGAAAGACCGGTCAGTCCGCTTGCCGCGGCGGCGGGAGCAGATAGCGTTAGGAAAAACCACACCGCCGTCGCTGCGACTACCACTCCCCAAAAACGAAATGCCGTACGCTTTAAGTCGTCCAACAGGACCAAAGATTTATAATTTTCAGCAACTTCCCGCATTTAGTTCGAATTCTGTACGTTCTTCAAGGTTGAAAACCGTATAATTAATTACTCCATATATAGTAGAATTTAGAAATTCGTAACGCAAACAGTTGGCGACCGAGAGTCGCGATCAGAAATTCTCGTTATTTTGGTTCTATAATTCTTGTAAAGCAAAGCCAATGTAAACAGTGGGCGCCGCAACGCCAAAATGGGAATTGACCGAAACGGCATTTGAAAATTTGCTCGCAGGGCTTGCACCGGATCGGGAAATTGCGGGTGAAAAATATGTTCAGCTTCGAAATAGTTTGTTGCGCTATTTTGAAGTACGTGGAATTTCCGGCGCTGAAACGGCAGCAGACGAAGTTATTAATCGCCTCGCCCGCAAACTTGAATCGGGCTTACAACTTGAAAACCCTTATACATACGCGCTCGGAATTGCGCGTTTGCTCACCCTTGAACTAAGAAAATCACCCGAACAAAAGACTTAAAACGAGATCCCTGAAATTGCGGTGGTTCCGGACGAAGAACCAGAATCTCCGCATTCGGAAAAACTCGCGTGTCTCGGAAAATGTTTGGACGAAATTCCGGCCGCGAAAAAAGTGATAATTGTTAAATACTACCGGGGTGAGCGGCGCGAAAAGATCGAAAATCGAATAAAACTCGCTGAAAAACTTAAAATTCCGCAAACTGCTTTGCGAAATCGGGCAGTTCGTCTGCGCGACAGGTTGGAATCGTGTATCAAGAAATGCATTCAAGTCTCCGGCGGACCGTAAAAAAACCGACACGTTTTATCGGGAAGCGCCAGTATTAGTTGAAGTCTGCCCCCGGCGGCCCGCGTACGAATTGAGCAACGGGATTAAATGAAGATAAATAACGACAAAGAAAAAGCACTCCGCTATCTATTTAATGAACTCAGCGAGAGCGAACGCGACTACTTTGAGGAGCGAATTTTTGGTGACGAAGATCCCGCACTTTTTATGGATGACGTCGAAAAAGATCTGGTCGACGAATACGTCCGCGGCGAACTCGAATTCGATGAAAAGCGACGGTTTGAAAAAGAATATTTGATATCTGACTTACGACAAAACCGGGTCGATATGGCGCGAATTTTATCGAATAAGGTATTTACACCGGAACCCTTGGCCGTTGAATCGAAAGAAGATCATTCCTCAATATGGAAATCGGTCTTTGGTGTGTTCGGACGGTCAAATCCTTTGATCACGGGCGGATTGGCGGCATTGGTTTTGCTGATCTTACTCGGCGGATTAATGTTTGTGAATCGTCAGGATCGATCGCCGAATGTAGTGACTTTAAACAACTCCAATGAAAATGAAATTACACCAATCGGCGTAGAAACGCCGGTTTCGGAAATACCGGTACAACCGGAAAAAAACCCTGATGCTAGTGATCAATCAAACGATAACTCGTCGTCTTCCTCCAACAGACCGGACGTTTCCGATAAACCGAATATTTCCGAATCGCCTAAAAAACCAACTCCTGAACCCGCGGCAAAAGAACAGGGCGTTTTTGCATTTTCGCTTCTATCGCCGCTGCGCAGCGGCACAACACCCGTTCTAAGTATTCCGCCGGAAACGAAAACAGTTCGCCTGCGGCTTATTGACAATTTTGGAGGCCAATACAAGAAATTCAACATCGATCTGGCCGATTCGGACGGAAATACTGTATGGAACCAGGAAATTGGTAATGTTCAGGGAAAAAACAAAGGATCGATTACCTTATCTATTCCTAATAATAAATTTAATGTTGGAAATTATGAGATCGCCGTTCGCGGAATTACCGATAACGGAAGCGTCGAAGAGGTAAATTTCTATAATTTTACAGTCGTCAAAAAGTAACAAAGCGTCTATCTGCACGGAGTGTCAAAAATGAAAATGCGTAAGTTTTTTGTACTGCTTATTCTCCTGGTTTCTTGGGGGACAGTATTTTCTCAGGTAGAAACAAAAACAGACGCGGAAAAGATACTCGCCGAGGCCGAGTCACTTTTTGCAAAGCAAACAAAAGACGACATCGGAAAAGCTTTGCCAAAATTTGAAAGTGTTTCAGAGATCTGCGGAAAACTGGGCGACGTAAAGTGTCAGGCTGCTGCAATGAATCGGCTTGCTGAGATTTCCTATATGACGGGGAATATGGAAAAGGCATTGAGCTACGCGCGAAACGTTTTGCCGCTTTTTGAGAAGCTTGGCGACCGGTTAATGACGGCTGAGACACTTTCAAACATTGGCGGCTTTAGCGACGCACTTGGAGATTCATTTGAGGCGATAAAATATACCGAGCGGTCTCTAGTGATCCTCCGCGAAGTGGGCGATAAGAAACGTGAAGCAATTGCGCTAAATGGCCTTGGTGTTTTCTACAGTAATGTCGGCGAGATAAATAAAGCAACCGGCCATTTAACCGAGGCATTAGAATTACGGCGCGAAATCAACGATCGTCCCGGTGAAGCGCGGACCCTCCTTAATATTGGAACGACGTACGACGAGACAGGCGAACTTCGCAAAGCTGCCGATTTCTATCTCGCCGCACTAAAGATTTCCAGGGAAGAAAAAAATACACGGATCGAAGCCGTGACGCTAAATAATCTGGGACTCGTTTGGAAAGAATTGGGCGAATACCAAAAGGCTTTCGATATATATGGAGAATCTTTAGAACTTCGCAGAAAGACCGGCGACCAGCGAGGCGAGGCTGTGACACTAAGCAATATCGCGGCGATATACAGCATTTTGGGTGATATTCAGCAAGCGATCACGATCAGTGAACAAACCCTCAAGATATTTCAAACCGACGGATACAAGCGCAATGAGGCGATCACGCTTGGTTCACTGGCTTCGATGTATTTTCAGGTCGGAGAGGAAAAAAGGTCGCTTGAGGCGCGGCAAAGATCACTTGAACTGTACGAATCGGCCGGGGACAAGCGCGGGCAGTCTTCAGCCCTCCGTTACATCGGACTTTCATACTCCGATAAGAAGGAGTCCGACAAAGCCATGGAATTTTTTCAGAGGTCTCTGGCGTTTGCCGAAGAAGTAAACGATCTTCAGAGAATTTCGCTCGTGAAGCTATCGATCGCGAGAAATTACCAGCAGCTAAACGACCTGACAAACGCCAAACAAAATTACTCTTCAGCGCTTGAAATTAGCAGAAAGGTCGGAAATCCCGATGATATCGTCGAAGTTCTTTATCACTACGCGTTGTTTGACGAAACTCAGGACCTGCGAGCCGCTGCACTCGAAAAAATGTCCGAGGTAATCCGGATATTGGAAGATATCCGCAACACCATACACAATGATGGTTTTAGGATCGGATTCTTTTCAAATCAGCAGAAGTATTACGATCTTTACGTTTCGCTATTGATTTCTCAACACCTCAAAGAATCGACAAAAGGCTACGATGCCCTCGCTC
>JBGTEI010000591.1:0-7902 GCA_041747875.1 Pyrinomonadaceae bacterium
GGGATCCCGGTTTCAAAAATGCTCGAAGGTGAAATGCAGAAACTTCTTAATATGGAAGATAATCTGCGCCGCCGCGTGATCGGGCAGGACGAAGGATTGCTCGCCGTGGCGAATGCGGTTCGCAGATCGCGGGCCGGATTACAGGATCCGAACCGGCCGATCGGTTCATTTATTTTTCTTGGTCCGACAGGCGTTGGAAAAACTGAGACGACCCGCGCGCTTGCCGAGTTTTTGTTTGACGACGAAAAGGCGATGATCCGGCTTGATATGTCGGAATATATGGAAAAACATGCGGTCGCGCGTATGATCGGCGCACCTCCCGGCTATGTCGGCTACGAAGAAGGCGGAC
The DNA here is from genome assembly GCA_041747875.1 of Pyrinomonadaceae bacterium. Taxonomy (GTDB): domain Bacteria; phylum Acidobacteriota; class Blastocatellia; order Pyrinomonadales; family Pyrinomonadaceae; genus Aridibacter. The sequence goes on from JBGTEI010000591.1 coordinate 350, forward strand.
AGTTGACGGAAGCTGTTCGGCGCAGACCATATTCGGTGATCCTTTTTGACGAAATAGAAAAAGCGCACCCGGATGTTTTCAACATTTTGCTCCAGATCCTTGACGAAGGCCGTTTGACGGATTCGAAGGGCAGAACGGTCGACTTTAAGAATACAGTTTTGATCATGACTTCAAATCTCGGTTCAAGGGAAATTCAAAACAGAAATGAATTGGCCGATACATCGGCGAAGGATATGGTTTTGGAAGTACTGAAAAATCACTTCAGACCTGAATTTCTAAACCGGATTGACGACATCGTCGTATTTGATCAGCTTGGTAAGGAAGAACTTGCAAAGATAATCGATGTACAACTACGCCGTCTGCACAAATTGCTTGCCGAAAAGGATCTGACGATCGAGCTCGACGATTCGGCAAAAGCTTTGCTTCTGAGTGAAGGATACGATCCGAATTTTGGAGCGCGGCCGCTAAAGCGCGCGATCCAAACAATGATCCAAAATCCTTTGGCGGTAAAACTTTTAGGCGGTGAAGTAGAGTCGGGGCAAATTATAAAGGTTTCGGCAGAAAACGGTGAAATGGTGTTTACGCCGGTAACCGCGACAGCGACGGCGTAGGAATCGCGGTACGCGTTACGCGTTACGCGATTCGCGAATCGAATTTTACGTACAGCGTTTCGGGAAATGCATATTACGTACTGCGTATAGCGTTAGGCGAATTGCGTTTCGCGTACCGCGTATTACAATTTCCCCCGCTTGTTTGGTACTCTATTTGTACAAACAATAATTATTTAATACAGATCTCAAATACTAATAAATGGCATGGTTTAGGAAAGATAAAATGAACGAACACGAATTTAACAACGAAGAAATGGGCGAAGAGGCGGCGGAAGAATTTCAGGTTAACGACAAACGCAGATTTTCGGAAAGCGGCGAGCGGATCGATGTTGATGTTAAAGACGGCTCGGCTGCTCAAATGGCTGAAGAGAGTGATCCGGTCGAAACAAAATCACCCGAGGTCCTTAAGCTTGAAAATGCACTTCGCGAGATAAGCGTTAGATGTGAAGCAGCTGAAACAAAACTTCAGGACGTGCAAAAGAGATTTGAAGAAGAAAAAGCGAATCTTGAAACTGAAACGGTAGAAAGACGCGAGCGAATGAAGAAGTCGCTTGAGCAAAAGGCCGATCAGGGACGAATGAATTTTCTTACCACGTTGTTGCCGGTATTGGATAATCTCAATCTTGCGATCAGCGCGAGCGAAACGGACGCTTCATTTGAAAATCTCCTGGTTGGCGTAAAAGGTACTGCAAGGAGCTTTGAGCAGGCGCTTTTAAATGTTGGAGTTGAGACAGTTTCTTCGATCGGTGAAACCTTCGATCCGGAACTCCACGAAGCAGTTGATCTTGTCGAAACGACCGAAGAAAACGACGGAAAGATAATGGCAGAATATGCTCGCGGCTTTACGTTTAACGGACGTCTGATTCGCCCGGCTCGGGTACAGGTCGGAAAATCCGCATAACGAAAATCTTTGGATCTCCAGTTAATATAGTCCTTTAGACCAATGAAAAAGTACATTTTTTTTCTTAAGGTGATTTGCGTGATTTCATTGGTTTCCGCTTGTGGTACGGAAGATCCTGGATCTAAGTCGGAGAATTCGACAGCTGCGGAAAATAAAAAAGACGAGCCTACACCAAAGGCAGAACCTTCGCAGTCTGCTGCCGGTATTGAGATATATTACATTGCAAACAAAACATCTTCGGCCTTAGATGCCCTTTTTGGCGAACCGGTAAAAGTTACAAAGATAACCGATCAACCGAATTTAATGCCGGGCGAATATCGTGAGTATAAGATCGAAGAACATCCAAAGGGTTTGTCGGTAAGATTTTACAAAGATCGTGCCAAACGATTCAATTTACTTCTTGGAACGCCTGAAAGATCCGCTGAAGAGGCACTTTTGAAGATCTTTAAGATCGACGTTAAAGAATTGAGGCGCGTAAGCGGCGATCCGCTTTCCGAAACGTGGAAAGGCAGATCGGGGAAGATCAATTTTGAAACTGCTTACGCAAAGCGCAATAAAAGCGGAGGCGAGTTTGTAATGCTTCACGCCGAAGTCTCGAAATAGTAAATAAATGAGTAAGACAGAAAAAGAAATTGCATATCTTCGAGGACTTTATGTTGACGAAGTATGGACGACAAAATTTACCGATATTTTCGATGAGAGTTTTAAGTTTGAAGAACATGAGACCTTTCTGTATCTGAATGCAGGCACGGGAAATCATGCGCTTGCCGTTAACGAACGGCTGAAAGGAAATTCTCTGCTGTTTGCCGTTTGCGAAAATGAAGATCTGCAGAAGATAGCGCAGGGAAAAGCCATTACACTGGAAACTGAGTTGGATTTTTCAACCTCTATGCCATTGGGTGAATCCGATTTTGTTTTGGCGGATGCGAGTTTTGTTAAATCGGAAGATCTTGAAGAATTCATCACACAACTGACAAAATTGAGTGCACGCGGGATTGCATTTTTTCTGCCGACAGCCGGCAGCTTTGGAGAACTTTTCTCGTTCTTATGGGAAGTTTTTGTCGATCTGGATATTCCCGGCAAGGGAACGGAGATCGAAAAACTTATTGCTAATGCGCCGACTGTTTCGAGAATTACGGATATTGCAAAATCCTTGAAGCTAAAGAAGGTCGTTACATCCACAAAGAACGAGTATTTAGAATTTGAGACCGGAAAGGAATTTGTCGAATCACCTTTGATCAAATATTTTCTCTTGCCAAACTGGCTCGATTTTTTGACCGACAAAGAAAAAGAGCAAGTTATGGATAAACTTGCTCAAAAGATCGATGATGAGCGCGATGGCCTGAGTTTTCGGTGCAGCATAAAAGCTACACTCGTAACCGCCAGAAAACCGTAAGCCCGCTCAAATTTTATTTAACAAGTCAGGCTTGTTTTGCCTCAGCGCGGCGTCTCATTTCATCTACTAAATCTTCATCTGAAACTGCAGCGATCTTCGGTGCTTCAACCTCATTCAGCTGCTTTTTCTCTTCTTCCTCACCGCGAAACTCGCGTTCGGCTTCTTCCAAGCCTTCCTTAAACGCTCTGCGGCTTTGACCAATTGATTTGGCAAGCTTTGGAAGCCGGCTCGCGCCAAAAAGTAAAAACAACGCCACGACGATCAAGATAATTTCTGTAGTTCCTAACATAATCTATATTCCTTCTCTCTCGATAAAAAATCTAACGAAAAATCCTTGCCTTTCCAATAATACCGCTAAACCAGATAAAATTCACGCACACCGAAAACAATACGCTATTCACCCGAAGTTTCGACAATTGCTCCAACTTCTATCAATGCGTTATAAAGTTCTTCCGCGGATTTATCTGCTTCCATTTCAAGCGTGATCACCTGACCTTCTGAAACCGCTCTGATCAGTTCTTTTGATTCCTCTTTTGTAAACTCGAGAGCCTCAACCAAAATGTCGATCATTTTGGACTTATTGATCCCGGTGTCCCAACCTTTTATCTTTAGTTTTGCCATAAAATTATCCTCTAAAACGATCGGTCGCATCGACAAGTGCCGAAGTGATCCCTTTTTCAGAGATCGAATGTCCGGAATCGTCCACTACTATAAGCTCCGCTTCCGGGAAAGCAGTTTTTAATTCCCATGCCGAAACCATCGGGCAAACAACATCATATCTTCCCTGAACGATAACAGTTGGGATATGACGGATCTTACCGACATTCTCGATCAGGTAGTTTTCCGTCGGGAAAAACGAATTGTTCATAAAATAATGACATTCTATACGGGCAAGTGAAAGCGCTTCCTGTTCGTCTTCCCAGTGATCCATCAGATCCTTGTCCGGAAATAGTTTTGAGGTCGAACCTTCCCACACGCTCCACGCACGGGCAGCCGAAACACGCGTCTGCCGGTTTTCGCTGATCAGGCGTTTATAATATGCCGACATCATATCACCGCGTTCATCTTCCGGGATCTCATTTCGATACCGTTCCCAAAAATCCGGAAAAATTTCACTTGCGCCGTATTGATAAAACCACTTAAGTTCTTTCGGACGGGTAAGAAAGATACCGCGTAAAACCAGACCCAAAACACGTTCAGGATGCGTTTCCGCATAAGCGAGCGAAAGTGTACTTCCCCATGAACCGCCAAAGACATACCACTTTTCAACATCGAATTTCTCGCGAAGCGTCTCGATGTCGTTTACAAGATCCCAAGTGGTATTCTCACGAAGCTCGGCATGCGGCGTTGATTTCCCGGAACCGCGCTGGTCAAAGAGGATTATCTGATATGCTTCCGGGTCAAAAAATCTGCGGTACATCGGGATCAGACCGCCGCCCGGACCGCCGTGAAGAAAAATTACCGGAATTCCCTCAGGATTTCCGCAGCGTTCATAATAGATCGAATGAATGTCCGAAACTTCGAGCATTCCCGAATCAAACGGCTCGATCTCAGGGTAAAGTTGTTTCATACGTTGCATAATACAGGAAAAACTTCTTTACATTCAAACTGTTAGCAATCTAGCCGAATAAATTTTTTATTGACTTCGGGGTTTTTAGTTCGCTAAACTAAAACCCTCAAACACTAGAGAAGGAGGTGATCAAAGTTTTTATGATAAATGATTATAGTGAGGTGGCTGAAGCTTAAGCCTCTGACAATTACCTAATAGATTGTAAGAGAATTTAGTTTTCAAGCTAATCCAGACAGTCTACCGGAAAGCCCTGTAACTAATATGTTTATATTGATGCGGGGCTTTTTTATTTGATGAAAATGAAGGGAGGTGAGATTGGGATTAAGATGGATTTTTGGTAGCGTTCTAAATTCTGTGTCAATTCAATAACCTATAATGTTAGGAAGGAGAATTGATATGACAGAGAAGTTTGATTTTGATAAAGCGCTTGAGGAGATCCAGTCAGTAAAGGCAATGACTGGAAAGGACGGGGTTTTGGCTCCGTTGATCAAGCAGTTAACCGAAGCTGCGCTTGAAGCGGACCTGGAAAGTCACATGGCGTGCTGATGCTGCAGCAGCCCCTTTCCGGCAGTCCGAAACCGTTCTTTTTCCTCTAAGAGCTCAGCTAGCTTGGCCCGATCCTGCCGTGTAATTCCCTTCCGCTTCGACCGGCCGGATCCCGCATGATCCTCGGCTGCCAATGCGGCTAGCGGCTGACTTTGTTGAAGACGATGTCGCGTGCCCGGCCGTTGCCGGCCTCGAAACCGGTAATATTCCCTTCCTTATCGCGACTGAAGACGACCTGCGTTACCGGCAGCGTTCCGGAGAAGGTGTCTCCGTTGGTATGCGTTATCGTGACCGGTCCGAAGCGACGGTGCCGGATGACGAGCTTTCCGTCTTCAACGCTCAGGTTATAAAAGGTCTCAAGTTCCTCGCTGAAGTAGCGGCCTGTGAAGCTGTTGAGATCCACTGACGATTTCTCTGCGAGGCGTTTTCCGGGGTGCTCTCCGCCCTGTTGAAAGGTGATCCCATCTACGGCTCCGTCCGCTCCCGCGTTGAATGTGATCTTGGCCGGAGCTCCGACCACTTCGAAGGAGGTCATCGAGGTGGCTTTTAGCGGGAGCGCGGGTTGGCCCGCGATCTGCAGACGCAGTTCACGTCCCTCCAGTTCTATGGACAGGAGAAGGTTCCCGAGCGTCGTCATCTCGTATTTGCCGGCATAGCGGCGAAGCGTCGCCATCGGCACGTTAACATCCGCGCCTGCGGCCGCGGGCTGACTCTCAGGCGCCTTCATGTGTTCGGCAAAGAAAGCATCAGCCACAACACCCGCTATCCCACCGGGAACGCCCTGGTAGTTGCTGAACACGACGTAACCGGCGTCCAGATCCGGGTAGTACACGAACGTCGAGCTGTGCGCGATATCGTTTCCGCCGTGCTGCCACCGCTTCATACCGCGATTCGTGTCGAGAAATACGCCGTAACCGTAATTTGAGGGCTTTCCATCGTTGAGAACAAACGACGTCGTCAACTCCTTTATCACTGCGGGCCCGCCTAGCTTCCCGGTCTTCAGATTGCTCATCCACTTAGCGACATCGCCAGGCGTTGTATATATGCCGCCGGCGCCCGCCGAAGCATGCAGATCCCTCACTTCGCGAAAGCCGAAGTCACCCGCGATGTACCCGACTGAGCGTCCGGGTATGATCTGACCCGGATTCGCGCGCATCCGGGTCTTGGTCATTCCCAGCGGCAGGAAGACCTCATCCCTCATCCACTCCGCGAACGGGCGCCCAGTAACTCGCTCTATGACAATGGTCGCCAGGCTGAATGCCGAGTTGTTGTAGTTGAACTCCGCGCCGGGGTCATTCTGCAGGGTTGGTTGCCGGTTGATCACCTTGATGGCTTCGTCCGGAGCGATGTAATCACCCTCGAGCACCTGACGTCCCTCTATCAGAAGCGTATTAATAAACTCGCGGTAGCCGGCGGTATGCGTCAGAAGATGACGCACGGTGATCTTCTTTCCGAAATCCTTTAGTTCGGGAATGTGCTTCCGCACATCATCGTCCAGAGAGAGCTTGCCCCGCGAGGCCAACAAGGCGAGGGCGAAGCCGGTGAACTGCTTTGAGGAGGAACCGATGTTGGTTGGCGTATCTGCGGTGAATGGCATCCCGTAGGTCAGATCCGCGGCGCCATAACCCTTAACGAAAACTAGTTTGCCGCCCTTGATCACTCCTACAACCGCTCCCGGAGTGTCTTTGTACAACTGCGACGCGGCCTGATCTACCTTGCCTTCTGGTGTGGTCGCCACCGGCTCGGAACGCGTAAGCTGCACCCGCACCGGGCCGCCTTTGCCCGCCGTCGCCGGCGTAACCTCGATCACATAACGGCCGGCAGTTTCGGTCGTGAACGCAAACGCCTCCGGGCCGCCCCGGCCCACGCGCGCTCCCTTGAACACCGATTTGCCTGCCGGATCTGTGACCGAAACCGTTGCGTCCGCCCCGTCCTGATCCACCCGGCCGGCGACGAAGTGACCTTTGGCCAGATCCAGTTCGTATTTTAGTGAGCCGTCCGCGGCCAGCGTTGCATTAACGGGCGTACCTACCCGCAGCTGCGACGATTGCTGGGCGTGGACGCTGCCCACGCACAGAAGAAGGAGCGCGAAACCGCCCGCAATGTAGTTTCTAATGTAGTTTCTCACGACCAATTCCTAGGCCCCCAGTCCCGTGAAGGAAGATGTTAGTTTTACAAGATAGTACACCAAAACCCGCGGCGTAACAACGATTCCGCCCGATCGCGAAGTATCGCGTAGGGCAATGGCATATGATCCCACCCGAGCAAGGAAAGAAAATGGGGGTCTGACCCCGTCCGCGATAAAACACATCAGGACCACCTCGACCAAGTTTTCACATTTGGCGATACTCGTCTTTACTGGTTCGATTGATAAGTATGACTCTAACGAAATGTTGGTTTCGACTACCAATGGATCAATAGATTTGGAAACTGGTGAATTCTATATAGCAAAAACCAGATAAATACTAGTTAAGAAATGAGTCGCAAAATAACGTAAAACTTACCAAAAAAGGACTTAAAATCATATTC
>JBGTEI010000592.1:0-3933 GCA_041747875.1 Pyrinomonadaceae bacterium
GCGAGATCGGCAAGCAGTTTACTTGCAACGATGGATGCGACAAAAAGAAGTTCCGCGGCTAGCAGAGCGTGGAATTCATATATCGGAAATTCCGGAAAATTTGGGATTCTAAACCCGACTGCAAGCGTTTTCCTTTCCGGAGAAAGTTACGTACAGACACTGCCTTCAAATGCTCGCCTCTTGTTCAGTCATGAATCTGCCCCCCTTCGCGAAATCGTCAAAGTAACGATGAGTTATTCGAATAACTTCCTCGCTGAAAGGCTCGGGGATATGCTCGGCGGTGCTTACCGGGTTGCAAATATCGTGCAGAGGGATACAGGTGCCGCACCGTACGAATTCAGCCTGGAAACATGCAGCGGACTCGGGATCAACCGAGTTTCACCAAGAGCTCAAATGAAACTTCTTCGTGAGTTCAAAGATCTTCTGAAGAAACATAATCTTTCGTTTTCAGATGTGATGCCGGTCGCCGGTCTTGATGACGGCACGCTAAGAAATCGATTTGATTCAGATTTTCAGATCGGCAGCGTAGTTGGAAAAACCGGAACCTTAAATAGAACAGACCGCGGCGTCAGCACTTTGAGTGGTGAGATCACAACACGACAAGGCAAATTCCTTTTCGTGATCTTTAACCAACGCGGCGGAGTCGGTGGTTTCAGAAGCTTCCAAGATTCATTTGTTCCGTTAGTTCAAAGTTTATTGGGCGGCGCAATGCCGGCGAGATATATTCCGGTCCCAATGGAAAGGCGCCTTGCACAATCGCGGGTTGCGCCGATTTCGGGCGTAAACACCAGAGAAGACTAATAATAATTGGCCGATGCAAAGATTCAAGGAAGCCGGAATGCAAAATTCCGGCTTCCTTTTTCTTTACCCTAACCGGGAAAAGCAAGTGCGTTTCATCCGGAACATACTTGTCGAATATCTTCAAATAATGCAAAATCGCTATTTGCTAAAGACCCCGCGAATCCAATATGACCAATTCGGACCAAACACCACCGGACATCGATAAAATTGACATAGTAACAAAAGTCATAAGTAGTCCGATCACTAAACAAACCAGCGTTGCGAAGTCCGCCGGGATTGTTTCGATCGCTGTGATGTTTTCGCGTGTTTTGGGATTGGTCAGAGAGATGGTCTTTGCAAATTTCTTCGGAGCAGGTTTTTTGAATGATGCCTTTCAGGTGGCGTTTCGAATTCCGAATGTATTGCGTGACCTTTTTGCTGAGGGTGCGCTTTCAGCTGCGTTTGTAAAGGTGTTTACAGATTATCAGATATTAAAAAGCGAAGAAGAGGCTTGGAAACTCGCAAGTCTGGTATTAAACGCGCTTGTCGTAATATTGAGCGGCGTTACACTCCTCGGGATCGTCTTCTCACCACAGATCGTCGGGCTGATCGCTGATGGATTTTCACCGGAGAAAGCGGCGCTTGCGACAACACTGACCCGGATCATGTTTCCGTATATCCTTTTTGTAGCAATGGCGGCACTGGCGATGGGGGTGTTAAACACGAAGGGAAAATTTGGTGTTCCGGCCTCTGCATCCACAGTCTTTAATGTTGTTTCGATCACGCTGGGTCTCGGAGTTGCTTACTGGTTAAGCGGAGGCGGCTGGGAAGAAGGCGGTAAGGACGCTTTTCCAAGCGACGCGGCGCAATGGGCGATCATCGGCATGTCAATAGGTACGCTGGTCGCCGGGGCGTCCCAATTCCTGATGCAGGTTCCGTCACTGATCAGGATCGGATTTCGCTTTTCACCGGTTTTGAGTTTTACCGATGAGGGTGTCAGAAAGGTCGCAAGATTGATGGCGCCGGCGATCATCGGAACATCTGCGGTACAGATCAATGTACTAATTAACACCTATTTTGTTACTGAAATAAACGGCGGTGTTTCCTGGCTCGGATACGCATTTCGTTTGATGATGTTTCCGATCGGCGTTTTTGGCGTGGCGATCGGCACGGCATCGATTCCAGTGCTTTCAAGAATGGCGAGTCAACAAAATTTTGGAGATTTTCGAAACACGCTCTCGAGTTCGATAAAATTAGTGCTGCTTTTGACGATCCCGTCGGCCTGTGGCCTCGTCGTTCTCGGACAACCGATCATAAGTCTGATATACGAGCGCGGTGCGTTTACTGCGTCGGACGTCCCTATGACAGCATATGCGCTTGCCGCATACGCGATCGGGTTGACAGGCTACGCCTCGATCAAGATCCTCTCGCCGGCATTCTATGCACTCGATAGCGCCAGAACGCCAATGATCATTGGACTCTTCTCAATCGGTGTAAACTTTATCGCCTGTTATTTCTTCATGAGGATTTTTTCAAATTATGGCGTCTCACCCGAATATCCGGACGGCTACGGACACGTCGGCGTGGCTTTAGCGACCTCATGCGTAGCACTTGTGAATTTCAGTGCGCTCGCGTTTATGATGAAACGGCGGATCGGCAGGATAAACGGCGGCGAAATATTTGCGTCGTTCATAAAGATCGCGATCGCGTCGGCAATAATGTCTGTCGTCTGCCTGTTCAGCTATCAATATTTGGCTGGACAATTCGCTGCAAAAACCTTCACCGTAAAACTTATCGAAGCATTTGTTCCGATCGCCTTAGGCGGAATCACTTTTCTCGTTATCGCCAAGATCCTTGGAGTAAGCGAACTTAATACTCTTGTAAACGCTTTAAGGAAAAAATTGCTCAAAAAGTAATTCGTAAATTCCGAACCACAGCGGACAAACTGTATTACGTCGACACTTTCTTATCCAGGAAATACCCTAATCCACTCGTTACCAATCCCAAAACCAGAATAACAACCGCGAATTCCGGTTCAGCAGGAACCTCTGCATCGTACATTCCAAGATGCCAGTCAAAAAAATAATTAAGCAAACTTAAGAAAAACGCTATTATAAATGCGACGCCTGCGATCTGGATCACAACAATTATAAAGTTCTTCATATTATCCTCCGTATTTTCATTTGAGAACGCGGAAAATATTCGGGCTTGCGGATTCCCGTCGTATTAGTTAACAAATGCAATGAATTGTTTCTCGTCGATCACTTCGACGCCCAGACTTTCGGCTTTTGTCAGTTTCGAGCCGGCTGCTTCTCCGGCGACAACATAATCTGTCTTTTTACTGACCGACGAAGAAACCCGCCCGCCGCGTTCTTCGATCAGTTTTGCCGCCTCGCCTCGCGTGTAATTTTCCATTTTCCCGGTCAATACAAAAGTTTTTCCGAGAAACCGTTCGTCTAAGTTTGCCGAGCTTGATGCATCGACTTCCATTTTGACACCGGCACTTCTTAGGCGTGAGATCAGATCTTGATTCGCAGGATCCGCAAAATAGTCAAAAATACTCTCAGCGACCTTTTCACCGATCTCCGGAATTGCGTCGAGTTCTTCAACTGTTGCTTCGGAAAGCTTTTCGATATCTCGAAATTGATTCGCAAGGATCTTTGAATATCGTTCGCCAACGTGGCGGATTCCCAACCCAAAAAGCAGTCTTTGCAACCCACGCTGCTTGCTCTCGGTGATTTCGTTGAAAACGTTTTGCGCACTTTTCTCAGCCATTCTATCGAGCCCCGAGAGCGTTTCAACGTCAAGTTTATAAAGATCAGCGACATCGCTGACCAATCCTCCCTCGACAAGCTGCTCAACCAACACTTCCCCGAGTCCTTCAATATCCATCGACTTCCGCATTGAAAAATATTCGATCCGCCCTTTTATTTTTGCAGGGCAAACATCATTTTCGCATCGCGTCACCGCTTCACCTTCAGGCCTCACGGCAGCGGTTCCGCAAACCGGACAAACCGAAGGAAATTCGTAATCCGATTCGCTTCCGTCGCGTCTTGATTCAATTACTTTTAAAACTTGCGGTATTATTTCACCGGATTTTTCGATCAAAACCCAATCGCCGATCTTAATATTCAAGCGTTTTATTTCATCTTG
>JBGTEI010000593.1:0-10704 GCA_041747875.1 Pyrinomonadaceae bacterium
AATGTGATCAGCGAAAATGTGCCAATTCAGGCTCCTTTAAAGCTTTCTCTTAAGGAATTCGATGGAAACTTTAAGCGATTTTTGCTTGTCATTGCGCTTTTTACGCTCTCAAATTCAACCGACGCGTTCCTTATTTTAAAAGCGCAAGAGGCTGGAATCTCGCTTCCTTTGCTTCCGCTTTTGTGGATGGCGCTTCATATTTCGAAGGTAGTTAGTTCGCTCGTATTTGGCGACCTTTCTGACCGAGTCGGTCGAAGAAAACTGATCTTTGCAGGTTGGGTCTTATACGCGTTAGTTTATTGCGGGTTTGCTTTTGTCACGAGTGCCTGGCAGGCACTCGGACTATTTTTGGCGTACGGTGTATTTTTTGGTCTAACTGAAGGAGCTGAGAAAGCCCTGGTAGCCGATCTTGTGCCGGAAGAAAAACGCGGGACGGCATATGGTTTTTACGCACTCGCTTTTGGAATTACAGTGTTTCCTGCTTCGCTTCTTTTTGGACTTCTTTGGACCGAGGTTGGATCGGTCGTCGCGTTTTTAGTCAGCGCCTTTATTTCTCTATGCGCGGCTCTGCTTATGTTAACGGTGAAAAACCCCAAGTTTCACTAATGGTTTGTTTAGTTTGCCGTATTCTCGATGAGTATCTTCCTTTTTGCCGAAACTCGAAGTCCGGCGCGGCGCGATGAAACCTCTACTGTTCGGATCTCGCCATTTGGTGATTCGCTCAAGGCTCTTTTTGGCGTGTATGTGACGACATAATTTGAGTCGATTATCTTTCCGATCAATTTTGCCTTTTGGATCATCTCTTCTTTTGACTCGGGAAGAATGTACATTCCGCTTGTGTTTTCTGATAGTGCGAGAAGAAATTTGCCGCTGTCTTCAAGATCTTGTTTTCGTTTTCTCATTACCTTGAGAAATTCTCTGTCTGTGTTTATTGTCAGGATATTTGTTGCGAGTGCCGTTTCTTTAACACCATTTGGCAGTCCTGCGATCACTTCACTCGGCAGTGCGTTCGGATGAGGCTTTGCATTTGTGCTTTTGGTTTTTGGATCTACTTTTTCGGCTTCGAGAAGAGTATAGCTGATCACATGGACGTTAATATTCGTCGTCATCAATCTACGCATCTCCTCAGTTCTCCTATCGGCGCGGTCAAAAGAATCCGTTCCATCCGTGATCAACACAAGATGGCGATTCTCATTTTCAGATTTGCTTAAAAATTCCGTTGCAAGATTTAATGCGTCAACGAAGACTGACCTTCGGCCAAAATTCAGGTCTTTATTGAGCGCGCGCATTGTTTCGCCTTTGTCCGTCGTCCATTCTGAAATGATCTTAGGCGTATCGTTGTATTCGAGTAACGCGACGGAATCCTCAGGTTTGAGAGACGCTACCAACAATTTTGCGGTCTCTCGGGTTTGGTCAAGACTTTTCACATTCCGCATTTCTCCGCCGGTGTCCAAAACTATCAAGATGCTTGCAGGAAGCCTTCGAATACTGCTAGCCTGATGAATTCTGCCGTCTTCAAGGATCACCAGATCGTGTGCTTTTACTTCCGAAACAAAATCCCCGTAAGTATCAAAGGCAGACACATTTAACTTTATTTCTTCAGTGAAAATGGTTTCGGGAGTGTCGTCAATGACCGGAGTCGGTGTTGGAGTTTGTCCAAGTGCAGCTGCCGTAAATGCAAGTAAAGCCGTAAATACAACTAGGAACGATCTGGTTTTTTCCAAAAGCATAATAATTAAAATCTACTGTAATTTGAGGCTTTGATGTTTAACCGGGCCAATAATATGCTTTGGTGGTCATTAAACCTAAAGTTTGGGATGTTTATGGACAAACGCGACAAGATTCCCAACGTATTCTGCGAACGGAGGGCATTTTACTCCATGCGCTGAAAGTAAATTATCAGCGACCGCGGTATCGTATGTTTGCGGGATAAAGAAATACGGTACGCCCGAATGAGGCAGACCAGTTATCGGCGGCGAGATCGGGGACTTCAGGAAAGTTTCAACAAATCTCGCCGGGGGTGTGATGACCGATTTCTTATGGGTGATCGCCTCGGCGATCAGATCACAAATTTCTTCAGTTGTAATTGGATTTGGATCGGCCAAAGCAATTGTTTTCCCAACTGCTTTTTCATCCTTTGCAAGAGCAGTCATTCCGTCAATTACAAAATCTACAGGTACAAGGTTTAGCCTGACATCTTTGTTTCCAACATTCACGAGCCTGAATACTTCCGGGAACTTCAGCAAAAATGTTATTACATAGTAGATACCATCATATTTTGCCGTCTCTCCGGTGATCGAATCGCCGCAAACAACAGATGGACGATAAATTGTTACGGGATAGTCGCTCTTTAATTCCTCAACACTTACCTCGGCGAAATATTTGGTTTCCTCATAGTAATTACGAAATCCGTCTTCGTGTGAGAGTTCGTTTTCAAATATTCGGTCGTCTCGTTTCCCGGCCACGTAACAGGTTGAAATGTAGTTATATCGGTGAAGATTCTTGATCTGTTTTACAATTTCATTAATATTTTTAGTTCCGTCGACGTTAACCAGATACGCCAATTCCTTTTTAACATTTAGATCGTAAACCGCCGCCAGATGATAAACATCCGTCGTTTCACGCAAAACGACATCCAGATCGGTTTCTGACATCCCGAGATCACTTTTTGTAATATCACCTTCAATCAAGGCGAAATTTTTGAGAGGCGTTTTTGTTTTTTCGGCGATCCTTTGTACATCCTTCATCGCCTTTTCAAGAAAATTCTTCTGGACAAGGAGAAAAAACTGAGTGTTTGGAGTCGAAAGACGTTCGACCAATCTTCCTGCAATAAAACCGGGAAAACCTGTGATAAATATCGTTTCAGTAAGACTCATAATAATTTCAACATTCTCTAGTGATAAAATCTCTGCGCTAACTCAAGTACATTGTAAATCGTTTTAATCGGGATGTCTTTTGCGGGATCGACCGGAAAAATTTTCATTCGGGTGCGTGTGCCCCTGATCAATGCCGGATGGTCGATCCTGCCGCCTTCAACGATAAGAATATAGGGATTCAGCGTTTTCTTATCGATCCATAAGTAACAAAACGCCTTTTGGTTATAAAGAAAGGCGGGCATTTTGTATTTCCAGGCTTCGGAAATATTGGCGTCAAATTCAAGAATGATCGCTCTTAGGGCCAGTAAGCAGCTTTTTACCGGTTCTTCCTTCCCGAGGTAGAAATTATCGATCGGTATCAAAATCTATTCTCCAAAAGCAGCGTGAAAATATTTCTTTGTAATTTTGTCGCCGTGACGGATCTCGAATTCGATTATCTTGCCGGTTCTTAATGGCGTCGCTGTTTCTATTTCGCCGGCCGCGGCCTTTGCTGTCAAATCTTTTCCAAAGAGACCCTCGAAGTCCGCTTCAGTGATATCGCGAAGATTCTCCATCCAGATCTCTACCGGCAATCTCAACCAATAGTATGAGTTGCCGGTTTTCCCGGATTCGATCTCCTTCATTTCCGGATCCAGAATTACGGTTCCGTTTATTGAGACTTCAGGCAACGCTGTTCCTTCGTCCGGCACAGATTTGATCAATAGATAAAGATCACCCGCCGGGTTCCACTCGGCTCCGTTTGGTCCGCCGGCTTTATGATCAAAGATATCGCATTCAGTCTGCAGTTCAAACGCCCCACTTACTTTCAAATTCTTCCAGTCTTCTGAGGATACGTCGATATCAACTGAGTTCTTATCGTCAAATGAGTAAAACAGTGATGCTTGAAAATTTTCGCGATCTTCATCGTCAACCGCGACGGGAGTTTCCTTATTTTCTTCCGGCACTTCCTGCTTGGTTTCCACATCTGTCGAGCCGCCTTTTGATAGATACAGCACCGGAACATCGTGATCCGATAACCGCTCCGGACGCGTATCATCATTGCTGTAAACTTTTGGAAAATCTGCATTTAATCGCGCAAAGCCAAATTTTGTGGATGCCGCGCGGGCATGTTTATTGACCAAAATATGGTCGAGCACTTGTGCCGAACCTCCGAAAATATACGAATAGCGATTTTCAGGAGATATGAAATCGACGAGATCGAGCATTCCCGTTTGGTATTTCGTTTCAGTCGGCGAAATTACATTTGTATCCGGCTCGCCCTTCAGCGTTCCGATCAGATCATTGTATCCGTCATTAAACTGAAAACTGTTAAAATCACCGATGAGGATCAATTTTTCATTAGTATCAGACGTTTCACGTTCGCTGACGAATTCGGCCAAAAATTCCGCTTGCATCCGTTTTTTATCCTGAACACGCTTTTCTGCGATCCCGTTATAGGATTTAAAGTGATTTACAATAACCGTAAACTTAAACACGTTTTCTGGGCTTTCATTTGGAACTTCAAATTCGGCTAAGATCGGCGGACGTGAAAAAAGCATTTCTCCTTCTGGTGCGTCCGGATGTTCTAGTTTGATATCCTTCGCCAACTGCTCAAACCGCACAACTTTTACCTTTGCTGTCTTTACCAAAAAACCAACGTCGATCCCGCGCGGATCATTGCTTTCCATCAAGACGGCTGCATATTTTGGATCCGGCGATCCTGCCGCAACGGAGTCGAGATTGATTCGATCGGCAAGTTTTTTCAGCACTTCTAAGTTTTCAACTTCAATAACTCCCAATACATCCGGCATCGAAACGACGTTTCGTATCGCCAGCGAAGCTTTTTTCAGACGCCTCTCAAAATATTCGGTCGAAACTCTTGTTTCTTCCTGAGCAAGATTTGAATTTATTTCGTCATCAAAAAAATTCTCCAGATTAAAACTTGCGACCGTTACCTCGTCTCTTGCCGCGGGGCTTGCCGGAACAAAGGCGCGGTTATTCGCAACCGATACTTCATTATTCGGATCGATAAGGATCGTGTAGGCGGCCGAACTATAATCTATGATACCGACTATATCTTTTATCGAGGCTCCGGATGTTACGTCAATTACGTTTCCCTCAAGTCCTTTGCTGTCAACGCGGATCGATTCGGGATTCATATCAAAGGCGGGAAGGGTTTCAGGCAGTTTGTCGACCTGTATTTTTATGGCGTCAATACCGGGTTCACGAAACGGGCGCGGGGTTCCGTCCAAAACTCCGTAAAAAACACCGTCCGAAACGATCTTATCTTCCTTTGTGTCGAAATATCCCCCGGTTGGTGCGGTAACTAAAAGTTCATCGATCTTTATGCGCATTCCCTCAAATCGCTCAAGCTGATCAAGTCTCACAGTTGGATTCAATAGCTCTTGCGTAAGCAATGTCGACATAGGAAGCGGGTTATCGGCAGAGATTACGGTTATTTCGGGCTTTACAATTTGCGTGAGAAAAAGTGCATACAGGTCATTTTCGCGTCGAAATTCCAAAACTGTCCCTGTAACCCGGACGTATTTACCGCGAGTGATGTCTTCCGCCGGTCTCTCCAGCGTAAAAACATATATTCCTTCCGATGTTTCCGGGTCTGAATCGACCTCTGCGTCAAGGGTCTGGATGTAAAATCCGCGCCGCCCGACTGCGGTCACGACACCCTGCACATTTACTTCTTTATCGGCAAATGGTGAAACATCACTGTTGCCCTGAACTTGTCCGATAGGCAATATATCCTGCGCAGATACGGGAAAAACAAAAATTGAAATAGCCAGAAACAATGAGATATAGATGTTTTTCATAGTGATGCCTTCAATAATGCCATATCGCGCAATATTTCTATATTGTCGTGATTCCCGGTCTGCGGATATAATGTCAGATCTTGCCAAACAACATCAAAACCCCGATCGCGATGAATGCAATTGCAGCAATGCGCTGGAGCCATTCCGCCGGGATATATTGCCCAAGGAGCGAACCAAAAACAACGCCGAGCAACGTAACCGATATCAATGCCAGCGAGGCTCCTAAGAAAACGGATATCGCAGCGTTAGATTTCGAGGTCATTGTGATCACAGCGAGCTGCGTTTTATCACCGAGTTCGGCTAAAAACAACGTCGCAAATGCCGTCCAAAAAATTTTCCATTCCATAGTAACGAAAGTCTACGACGGAGATTTCGGATTAGCAAACGGCGGACAAATGCAGCAGTAAATTTTGGTTTGCGCGGTAAATGCTTACCGGGAAATGATTCTTCTTATTTGAGTTGTGATCGCGAAACGGTCATAGACCGGGGCTCGTTTATTGACGAGGATCTGAAGTCTTTGCGAAGTAAGTTTGTATATCTCGGAGTATTTTCCGCTTTTTGAGAGTTTTAACAGGATCTTTCGCAATGCTTCTGATATTCCGCTGATGAATATCTTTGCACCCATCTGTTTTCTCATCCGTATTTTACCCTTTGAATAGGTAAACATTTCCGAATCGGGATTGAGAAAGGGATAGTCATTGGCGATCTCAGTACAAATTTTTCGAAATTCAACGCTAAAATTAAGATTTGCAGCGGCTAAACATCGATCGACGACAGTCAGAAGTTCAACCGTCAGCTTTAGCAGAGTTTGCCAATCTTCAGGCGAGGATAATTCGCGCTGAGCCTTTTCTTCCACCTTGTTGCTCAAACGAAATGGAAAATTGGGCAGGCTTGTTTTGCGTGGCGCAGGCTTTGAAAGTTGACCCGATCCGTTCGCGTTTGCGACAGAGGTCTTTTTCGCCGGTGTTTTTGCGACGACTTTCAATGGTGTTTTCTTTGACTTGCGGCCGTTTGTTTCGGGTTTCTTTATTTCAACAGCCACTAAGGGCTCAGCGGGCTTCGGGATAATACTCTCGACCGCCTGGGAAACATTTGGAACAGGCGCCGCCGGTTTTACGTTGGCTGCCTGCGGGTGCGCATGTCCGTTTGTTTCAACGCCGTCCGCCACCGCCTGAAATACATTTACTGTTCCTCCCGGTTCACGCGCCCTGATCAGCAATCTCTGGAACGCCTCTTCTCCATCGGAAATACGTCCAGAGATCTCATCGTGCTCGTGAACCGCGATCGTATTATCACCGCGCAGCATGATTTCAGCCCGATAACCGTTTAGCTGAACCTTGACGCTCCCTGAAAACTGCCTTTTTCTAAGGTACTTTATTAGGGCTGAAAGGTTTACGAAGGACGTGTCTAAATTTTTGTGGATCGAACGATATTCCATTAAAACGATAATACCCGAGCAATTCTAAGTGCCCTAAAAGTTTGGATCTCAATACAAAATTTCCGAAATCTACAAGGGGATCTATTTACACTACGCCTGATAAAAAATGTTAATATCAACGAATTTCCATTGCATTTCATGTATTTTTATATAAAATTCGCGTAAAAGCACTTTCTGCGAAATTCTTTCTCCCTAAGAATTTAACGATAAACCCTAATTTAACGAGAAAACACTATGAGCAATCTATTCCGCAAGAAATCTATCGATCAGATCAAAAAAGATGCTGCGAGCGGCATGATGGAGCACGATTTTAGTGAGTTAGATTTAAATGTTGACGGTCAGCCGCACCTTCGAAGAACTTTAGGTCTTTTTGATCTGACGATGCTTGGAATCGCTGCGATAATCGGTGCCGGGATCTTTGCGATGGTTGGAAAAGCGTCGTATGAAGGCGGACCGGCGGTGATCTTTTTGTTTATTCTTTCGGCAATTGCTTGCGGTTTTGCGGCACTTTGTTATGCAGAATTTGCTTCACGTATTCCGATCGCGGGTTCGGCTTATACATATTCTTATGCATCGATGGGCGAACTGATCGCGTGGATAATCGGTTGGGATCTGATCGTTGAATACGCGATCGGGAATATCGCGGTTGCGATCTCATGGTCGGATTATTTTACCGGAATGCTAAAAGGGTACGGAATAAACGTTCCGCTCCATTTTACGATGGATTTTTTAACTGCCAGCCGCGGATACGAAGCAGTTAATAAAGCCGTTGCAGACGGAACTGCGATGGAAGCGATCCAAAAAGGCTGTGATGTTGCCGATACTGCTATCAACTGCGCACAGATCGATGCTCATTCTGCATGGGCAAATGCACCGATGCTTGGAAGTATTCCGGTCGTCATGGATCTTCCCGCACTTTTAATTACCGCAATAATGACAACGCTTGTATATATCGGAATACGTGAGTCGAAATATATGGCAAACGTAATGACGATATTAAAGATCGGGATTATTTTAATGGTTATCGGTGTCGGTTTTGCCTATGTAAATCCCGGAAATTGGTCGCCATTTGCACCAAATGGAGCGGCGGGTGTTTTGAAAGGTGTTTCGGCAGTATTTTTTGCGTATATCGGTTTTGACGCACTTGCAACAACTGCCGAAGAGGCCAAGGATCCAAGCAGAGATCTGCCGCGGGCAATGATCCTTTCGCTTGTTATCTGTACGGTCTTATATATTGCGCTTGCGCTCGTCATAACCGGAATGGTCTCCTATACGCAATTAAATGTTGGCGATCCGCTGGCATTTGTTTTCGGTCCGGAAGGCGCCAACATTCCGTGGATCGCAACCGTGATCGCGATAAGCGCGGTGATCGCGCTTGGAACGGTATTTCTGGTATTCCAGATTGGACAGCCGAGACTTTGGATGGCGATGAGCCGCGACGGGCTCTTGCCAAAGGTATTTTCTTCGATACATCCAAAATTCCATACGCCGTGGTTTGCAACGATCATTACCGGTTTAGTAGTGGCGATCCCGGCATTGTTTATGAATCTAACCGAAGTGACCGATCTTGCTAGTATCGGAACACTCTTTGCGTTTGTCGTGGTTTGCGCAGGCGTTTTATTTAAGGAAAAGGAATTTCGCGGCGGGACACGATATGTTCCATATATAAACGCACAGTTTATTTTGCCCATAATGCTGGCGATCGTTATTTATATTATTTATCAGTTTAGCCCGACGATGTTTACCGATTTCTTTACAGTAACACCGGCAGAAGGCGAATCATGGTTTGGTGCTTTTTCGCATAAGATTCCGATGATCGCGTTTATTCTGTTAACGGGTGAAATGCTCTGGCTAGCGTTTACGAAAAAGCTTTCGCTGATCCCGATCCTTGGATTGCTTTTGTGTACATATTTGATGACCGAGCTTGGAATTACAAACTGGTTACGGTTTGGGATCTGGCTGCTCGCCGGATTGATCATTTACTTCTTATACAGTAAGAATCACAGTAATTTAAATAAAATACCCGAGTAATCAGCTAATAATTTAAACTTGCGCAGCCGGACCGATGGATTTTGGTTCGGCTGCAATTTTTTGTGGTTCTAGCGGTATCTTGGTGGGATCATCAGATTCAAGAAATGAATTTGTGTTTTTACTCGGCGAAACCGACGACATTTTTGTAACCCACGGCGCAAGCCGTGGGAATGATTCAGACCATTATTTCAAGTGGTTGAAAACCACGATATGCATTTGTCTGTCGCCATTTTCAATGGCTTAAATCAAATGGATCGTTCGCCGATTGTTTGAATTAGCAGTTCTCATTCATTTTCAGATTCCACCCAATACAAATAAATTTCCAGCAGCATCTTTTTTGTTTACAAATCTTTACTTCTTTTCTTCGGCTAAAACTGTAGAATCAGCGTCAAATTAGCTGAATCGATTTTCAAATATTAGGAGAAACATTAAATGAGAAATAGTTATATTTTGGCGGCGGGAATCTTGCTGCTGTCGATGGCGATCGCAATTTCTGCGCAGACCACTCCAAACTATGCGGGTGACTGGACACTAGATAAAGATAAGAGTGAGCTTGGCGAAAGGTCGCGTGTTAAGTCGATGACGATGAACGTAACGCAAACCGACAAGGAATTAACCTACGAAAGAAAAGCCGAACGTGAAGCAGCTCCCGAAGGTGGTGGACGCGGAATGGGCGGCGGCGGCGGTCGCGGACCCGGCGGCGGCGAACCGGGTGCAATGACCTTTAGTTTAGACGGAAAAGAAACCAAAGCTGAAGCGGGACGCGGCGAAGCTAAACTCAAAGCAAAAGCTGAAAAGGAAAAACTGACTCTAAGTACCGAACGCAACTTTGAAGGTCCGATGGGATCGATCTCGCTGACAACAGTTGAAACCTGGGAATTGTCATCGGATGGAAATACATTGACGGTTTCAAGCCAAACAAAAACACCGCGCGGAGATCAGTCGCAAAAGATGGTCTTTACAAAAGGGTAGGGAATTTTGTGTAGCGCCGTCGTCCCGACGGCTGGCCTGAGAGCGTCTCGCTCTCAGGATCCGTTAGAAGATGACCACGCAAGCGGCGGCAAGATGCCACCGCGACAGCCACCTCGCGCCGTGGCGCTACACTGACTCCACCGCTTGATACCGACTTCCATCCGAAATCACATAACTGCACCTTATTTTCTATTTACCCGCTTAACATTCCGCAGCGTCACGCGTAAAATCACATATCATTAAACAAGTTATGGATCATATAAATATAATTGGCGGCGGACTGGCCGGAGTAGAAGCCGCTTGGCAGGCGGCAGAGAAGGGCGTAAATGTAAAACTTTACGAAATGCGCCCGGTTCAGCAAACACCGGCACATCGCACGGACAAGCTCGCGGAGATCGTTTGCTCAAATTCCTTAAAAACCGATCAGGAAGGATCTGCGCCTTATTTGCTTAAAGAAGAATTGAGGCGCGGGAACTCACTTGTCATGGAAGCTGCAGAAGAAAACAAGATCCCGGCAGGTGCGGCGCTTGCTGTTGACCGCGGAAAATTTGCGGAATATATAACGGCGAAGATAGAAGCACAT
>JBGTEI010000594.1:0-6659 GCA_041747875.1 Pyrinomonadaceae bacterium
CTTACTGATCGGATTTGTGTTTTTGCTTGCGAGTTGGTTTATAAACATCGGGATCTTTGACGGCGAATGCGGCGGATATTGCAAAATATGGGACTTTTCTGATATCGGGCTTGGGGTTTTATCAATAATCATCGGAACCCGCGTATCGCTAAATATCGGAAAAACTATCCTCATCTTTCTGGGGATCGGATTGATCCTTTGGGGCGCGGGCGGAAGTGAATGGCTTTGCGCGTGTCCGATCTACAACGGCGGTTACGGTCCGCAGATCTATTGGTAAGGAAATAGCGAGTAACTTATGGAAACCAGATCATGTAAAAGCTGCGGAGCGACAAATTTACAGAATTCGGCAAACTGTTCGAATTGCGGGATGAGTTTACACGCAGATCAGACGGTTAGCTCTAAAAGCAGCAACAAGAAAATGTATTTGATATTAGGCGGGATTGCTGCAGTTGTGATCATCGGCGGCTTTTTAATAGTTGCATTAGCCGCCGGAATCTTTATCTATACGAGCAGTGACGGACTTGCTGAAGAACCCAAAAAACCGGAAATTGCTAAAACCGAACCGACCAATTCGCCAAAAACGAAAAGCGCGGATGATGATGTTGATCTATTTCCCGATGACCAGCCGCCGTCCGGATCAAAAAAGATAACTGATCAGGCAGTCGCTTCCGTTTTAGAAAAGCGAGGAAACATCGGGGAGTTTAAGTTTGTGATGGCAAAGAGTCAGGACGGCCTGAGCAAGGAAGGTAAAAAAGTATTTGTATTTGCCGAAGCCAGCGCGTACGCAACTTATGTTGACACAAAAGCTCCGGGTAGTAAGAATTCGGCCGCAATGTTTGCCGGATATTTTTCGTCGCCTGAGGTCGCGAAAAACGACTTTGATCAATCTCTCAGGAACTCAAAAGCTTCGGGGGCGAAGATCTTAAGCAGCGGTTCAAAGAATGGCGTACATACTGCGGTTATGAATAAGAATGGCGCCGGACTGTTTCTAAGCTGTAAAGAGAAAACCTGTTACCTCGCAGTAGCGCCAAATCGGGCGAGTTTGAATCGGTTTGTTGCCGGAATGGCTGAGTAAAAGCTTATTTTGCGGTTATCGGTTATTTGTCGAATTTAGCATTTCTGCAAAGCGAAAGAGATCCTTTAAAAATGGTGCGATCTATGGACATGACAAAAAAAGTCAAGATCTTTGCGACACTTTGCCTGATATTGGTGACAGTTACCTTGGTCAAAAGTGTGATAGAGATTTCATTCGGTTTTAGAATCTTCCTCTTCGAACCAAATAGTGATTCCGAGACAAAGGAGCTACAGGCTCTCTTTAATTTTTTCGCCGACGAGGTGATCGAAGTCTTACCAAGACTGCCGATGTATGTTGGACTGCTCGCATTTTATTTTTCAGGCGCTATCGGCAAGGGAATCTGGGCGAAAGTCTTACTCGCGATCCTGATCTTTACTTTTTTTGCCGATATCGTTATTTCGTTTGGATTTGGTATATCGACACTTTTCCGGACATTTCAAATACCGCTGCTGATCGATGAACCGTGGCGTTCGATCTATGACTTTTGGTTTATCCCGTTCGGACAGAGCTTTTTCCGCTTAATTCCTTTTATCGCAGTTTGTTATAGTGCTACTGCGCTCGTCGCGAAAAGGGTGAGTATTTCGGTAGCGATGGCACCGGCGCTAGCAGCATTTGCGTATATGATTATTGGATATGCGTATTTGCGTTCATCTAAAGACCTTCCCGATTATTTCGCGCTCGCGATCTACATTGGGCTTACTGCACTCTTCTTTGGCGGGGCGATCGGGAGATCGATCTGGGCAAAACTCCTTTTCGGGTGTCTGGCGTTACTATTTGTATTCACGTTCTCAATTCTATTTATCGTCAATTCCGTTTATTTCTTAATATTATTTGAAATTGGTTCAAGTGTTCCAGGCTCAGGTCTATTTGGGTGGTTTGCAGCACTTGGAGGAATCAAATACTTCTTTATTCCGCTTTTTACCTTGGTTTTCGGTATTGCCGTCATAGCCCAAAACAAGGACAACGTGCTGGTCGGTATCTTCTGCTTTACTGCCGGAATCTTGTATATAGTTTCTTCGCTGGTACCTGCGAGCGCGAATCCTTTTACAGCACAGATCATGGGAGACCTTTTGAGACTCGCGGTGGTGCTAAATTTTAACGCCATACTTTGGGCAATGGTCGTGATCGCATTGACCGGGATCTCAAAGATCGCAAAACCATTTCTGATCATTACGACTCTAATAAGCTTCGCCACGCTTCTTATTGGATCGTACAGGATGCAAGAACCGCTCGAACTATTCGCACTCGCGGCTGCGACGCTTGTCGTGATCACTTTCATTCATTTGGTATTCACTTTTTATATATGGAATGCGGTCGATGATGGAAAGGCCGCGATCACGCCGGCGCTGGCGGTTGGCGGCGGTATGATCCCGTTTATCGGAACGCTTTGGTCGATGATCGTATTAAGCCAATTTCCAAAGGCATATGACGATTATGTCGACCGAAAGAATTTGGCGGCGAACTATATTTCCCGAACAACATTTTGGGCGTTCATTGTATTCTTTCTTGTTTCAATAGTTTTATTTTGGATCCCATACGTTGGGAAGATCGCAGTTTTTATGACGTTTATTTCTTTGATCGGAACAATTGTCGTCGGCTGCTCGGCAATTGATCGTTTAGTTCCGGAAGTTCCGGATGTGGAGAAAGCCGTTGACACAGAAGCGGTTTTAAGTTTCTCGTAATTGTCCCAAAAAAAGAACAGCAGCGATTACTGGCTTGAGTGTTAAAGGTACTGTTTTCCCGGTTAATTTATTCTACTTTTGACAACTAACTATTTTGCCACGTTCACGACCGATCGCGATATGTCCGAAAATATAAATCTTGACTCAAATAACTATTTCAGCAATAGTGTTTATTAACTCTACAAAACTACTTATCGATATGGGATCCGCGCCTTTTGATGTGCCCGCATTAAAGACCCGTCGAGACTTTTGTGTTTAGATAAATGTACTCCGTAGAGTAAAGTGATGAGAAGTAGTCAATGCCTTATGATCCGAACGCTTCGTAAAACTCACACGATTTTTATCACGACTTTTGTATGTTCAGCTTTTTTTGCGATTTTTTGTGAACCAACTAATGCGCAGGAGACAATTGCAGAGCTTAAATTGAACATGCCTATCGTGTCTCAGATCGCTGATCAAAAACCGGCACAATTTAGAATTAAGCTATCGGCCGGTCAAACTGCGAGGGTCGAAGCCCTTCAGACGGGTGCCGATGTTTCTCTAACCTCTTTTAAACCTTCCGGTGAAAAACTTCTTGAATGGGGCCTGCCGATCGGACGTGTTGGAAGCGAGGAGATATTGGTGATCGCCAAAGAATCGGGAGAATACAGAGTCGAAGTTTCACCCGGAAACCGCCACGGCGGCTCAGGCGAATTTGTTATTGAGGTCACAGAGATCCGCGATACGACTGAAAGCGATCGTAAAAAGAATCAGGCGGCGATGGAGATCAGCCGTCTAATGCCCGAGGCGATGCGCACCAGAGATCTTGAAACCGGGTCTTCCCGGAGAACCTCGATCGGGATTTGGAACGAGATCATCCGGCTCGCTAAGATCAAGGAAGATAGGGTGGCAGAAGCACGGGCGCTCCATTCGATCGGAAATTTATTGGTCGACCTCGGCGAGATCCAGCAAGCGATTGATAATTCGCTTCAGGTCGTTGAAATGTGGCGGGAGTTTAAGAACCGGCGATTTGAAATGGTCGCCATGAATCGTTTGGGACATATTCGGAGGCAGCTCGGAGAGCACGAAAAGGCGATCATTAGTTATGAGGAGCTTCGAAAGATCTCACTCGAAATAAATAGTCCGACAGATGTGGCCGTGAGTCTTCAAAACATCGGTGGTTCATATCTTTCAATGGGAATGCCTGAAAAAGCTCTTGCCTATTTCGAAGAAGCTTTGCCGATAATGGTCAAATCGAAAATTCGAATTTTCGAAGCGTCCGTACTCAAGGATCTTGGACAGACCTACCTGGCTTTTGGCGATCACAAGAAAGGAATTGAATTTCTAATCAGAGCATTGGATCTGGAGATAAAGGAAGGTTATCGGGGCTCAACGATCAGTACATATTTAAGTCTGGGGAAGGCCTATCGGGATATTGGGGACACTCCGAAGGCATTTGAGAATTTGACCCGGGCAAATTCGCTTGCATCGGAATTGGGAAGTCGTTTGTCGCTCGTTCAATCGTTTTATTACCTGTCGTTGCTTGAAAGTGACGAAGGTAATTTAGAAGAAGCGATCAATGCTCTTGAAGAAGGGCTAAAAATAATTGAAAAAGTTCGCGGCGAGATTCGCGATAAAGACCTTCGAACAGCCTACTTTTCAAATGTCCAGAATTTTTATGAGCTTTATATCGAACTATTGATAGAGCGTTTTCAAGAAAGCAAGAATGATGGAGATATCTCGCTGGCATTTGAGATGAGTGAGCGTTCACGATCGCGAAGTTTGATCGATCTGCTTCAGGAAGCGCGTGTCGAATTCACAAAAGGCGTAGATGGCAGATTGATCGAATCCAAACGGGATCTTTCAAATGCGATCAACGCAAAATATCAAGCGCGTGAGAATTTGATCGCAAGAAAATCCGCGAAGGAGAAAATAGATGGGATCGATCTTGAAATAAGCGATCTCGAGATCGAAAGCGCAAAACTCGATCTGCAGATCAAGCGCGAAAACCCACGTTATTCCGATCTGATCAGCGGCAAAACACTTACAACGGAGGAGATACAAGATCTCCTTGATGATGAGACGGTTCTTCTTGAATACAAACTAGGCGAAAAGAGCAGCTTTTTGTGGTTTGTCACAAACGATACGGTCAAGTTTTATAGATTGCCGCCGCGAAAGGAGATCGAGGCAGACGCACGCGCCTTTTACGACGCGATCGCAGTTAATGATGCGGAGAAACGAAACGACCTTTTTCGTCATTCGAGAAAATTGAATGACGTATTACTTTCAGCAGTTCACAAGGAAGTGAAGGGAAAACGGATGGCGATCGTTGCGGATGGAATTCTGCAATATCTGCCGTTCTCCGCTTTGCAGGATTCCGAAGCCAGTTATTTAGCTGATACGAATGAGGTCGTGGTCTTACCATCGGCTTCGGTTTTGGCACAGCTGCGAGCTAACCAAACGGTGGCAAAACAAAACGCAAAGGTCATCACGGTCTTTGCCGATCCGGTTTTTGATATTGAAGATACGCGAATTACCGATAGAGAGATACGAACGACCGCAGTCAACGACGGTGAAATTGAAAGGGTATTGCGAGACTTTAGCTTGGGACAAACGTTGCCAAGACTGCTTGCTTCACGTGAAGAAGCAAGGACCATCGCAAGTCTTGTTGGCAGCGATGCTTCGATCACGCAGATCGGGTTTGACGCAAAACTTCAAAACATCGTCGGCGCAGATCTTAAGGATTACCAGATACTGCATTTTGCGACACATGGTTTGCTCAATTCTTCGCGCCCCGAATTGTCAGGGTTGGTGTTTTCCCTTTTTGATGAGGAGGGTCGAGAACAAAATGGATTTTTGAGTCTCAGCGATATTTACAATCTCGATCTTTCAAGCGATATGGTTGTACTTTCGGCATGTCAGACTGCGCTTGGCAAAGATATTCGGGGGGAAGGATTGGTAGGACTTTCACGAGGTTTTCTCTATGCAGGTTCAAATAGAATTGTTGCAAGCCTATGGAAGGTCGATGACTCGGCGACGGCGGAGTTTATGAAGCATTTTTATACAAATCATCTGACAAAAAGAATGTCAGCATCGGAATCATTAAGGACTGCAAAAATTGAAATGAAGAAGATTCCTCGTTACAGATCACCCTATTATTGGAGTGCTTTCACGTTACTTGGCGATTGGAAATGATCATGCAATTATTCGCGTTTTTAAGACGGCTTCGGCCGTCTTTTTTTGTGTTCGCTATCAATATTGAAATGCTTTTATTGGTTTTAACACTAATGATGAATACCCAAATTTTCGGTTTATTTAAGGAGAAATTTAAAATGAAAAAATCCATATATCTGAGCGCAATTGCTATTTTGTTTTTATCAACTTTTGCAATCGCGCAATTTAAAATAAAGATTCCAAAGATCGGTAAGGAAACTCCGAAAGTGCCAAGCGTTTCGGAAGTCGGCAAGAATTCCGGTTCGTCAAAAGGTAAAAACCGCCAGATGGTGATGGACGACGGATATACATTCTTTGATGCAGCACCGGTAACCGAACGAAGCGAAAAATATCGCGGCGATATTTCGAAAGGCTGGACTTTAACCTCTTATTTGCGGGCTTTCGGGACATATCCGAATAATAGCGGATTCAATGTCGTCGTCGGTAAAAATGGCAAGGCTTTAAACAAAACATATTGCAAAGGCACAACTTACCGCAAATCGGAAGATCAAGACCCGCGAACGAAAAATACCCCCGATGATGATTATATGATCGGCGGTTGTTCGGACCAAAAGAACTTTGTCGCCGAACCGGGAATGTTTGATGTACAGGTTTTTTCAGTAAATGGTGACACGGATGAAGAAAAACTCCTCAGAACTTACAAGATCGAAGTAAAAGAAGCGAAGAAGATCCGGCCCGGCAATATTCCC
>JBGTEI010000595.1:0-2497 GCA_041747875.1 Pyrinomonadaceae bacterium
TTTTGGGTTCAATTTGTATTCCCTGACACAAGCCTCCGTAAATTTGATCGCATGTTCTTCATTGGAAGTTGCTGCTCGTTCGATCAGCTCACCGACGTCGATTTTTTTATCCGGAATCATATTGTTTGCTTCGTTTCCCGAAATTGAATATATCGCGGCAGCAGCTTGCCACCCGTAACGGAGCATCTTTTCGGTTGTCGATTTTGACAGATAAGGAACGATCGAACGGATCGCTGCGATTCCCGTCACAGCGTGGATCAAACTGATCGCATTTCGCGGCAAAACGTTTTTGACATATATTTCGGAAAACGCCTGACTCATTTCAGACAAGATCATTTCCGGTTCTCCGCTGGCATCGAGAAGATCGATCGTCTCACCAAATTCCGGAAAATCTTCAAGGGACTTTAATTGCAGCATGATCGAGCCGCGAATTCTTTTCTCCGGCGGAACCATCTTTACGTTCAGGATCGCCTCACGGAGTTTTAATTTCCGGTCGCTTTTCGGTTCCGGCAAGACCTGGTAATACGCCGCCCAATAGGCAAGACCATGAGCGAGCTCATTCCTGCGTATTTCGTTTTCGACCCGGCTCAGACTTCGAACAGCATGTCCCGTTCGAATGAGTCCGTGCGCGGCCGCAGCCGATAGACCGGGAGCGAGATTGTTTGACCATTTTTCGACCGTCTTTTCCCAGCCATTTTCTTTAATTTCGCGATCAAAAAATTCGATCCAATCCGTGATCCGCGTTCCATCATTGAGAGCATCCGCCCAATTCTTATAGGAAATTTGTTCGATCTTTGCAGGGAATGCCGAAGAAAATCTTCTGCGATAGCTTTGTACAAACGGCAAAACCCGGTCAGGCGTACCCATTGAAACCAAGGCCTCGGCTGCCATCGGACCATGATTCGTTAAAGGTGCAATATCAGTCATCAATTTAAGTCCTTCATCGAGCAGGAAGCCATTTGCGGAATCGATTTGAATAGCGTTTTCCCAGCTGCAACCGGCAAAGACATTAGGGATGATCAGTCCTGCGACCGTTGCTCCTTTGATAAAATCACGTCGTTTCATGGTTTCAATACCACCTTATAACTCGGCATTGCCAGTTCATTTTCTAATTCTGTAAGTGGATCTCTTACCGGGCGCTAAAGACAATTCTAAATTGCGAAGATCATTCGAGAAATCGCCTTTCAAAACGAAGACCGGAGACTTGAAACTGCTGCAATTTCTTCTGAAATTGGTTATCCAATTCAGCGAATTTTATCCGACAAAATGAACTCTAGCCCTTTGTTTATATATATTTGAACAAAATACCAATTTAGTCAAAAGAATTCTTAAGGGTACCGAAAAAAGTTCTTCGCATGCGAACGAAAAAGGGCGGCACGTCCTTTAACAGAAATGCCGCCCAATCAATTATTGAAAGATCTCTTAATTCGTATAGTCAAAAACGATATTCGCAAATGCCTTTACACCAACATCCAGTCTGCTGTCATCCAGATAAAAATCCGGAGTATGATGTCCTGCCGCATCCGCCGGATTTTTTCCTTTTGGCATTCCGCCGACGAAAAAGAAAAATGACGGTGCTTTTGTTCCAAAAAATGAAAAGTCTTCCGCGCCGGTCGTCCATTCAGTCTCGAGTAAGTGTGATTTTCCAACTACCTTTTCGAGCGACGGCAGCATTTTATTTACGAGGTCAGGGGTGTTGTATGTAACCAAAGTTTTTGTATCGATCTCCACTTCCGCAGTCGCTCCCTGGCTCGCCGCGATCATTTCTACCGTGTGTTTGATCCTTCGATGAACATCAAGCTGCATCGCAGAATCGAGAGTCCGGATCGTGCCTGACATCTCAAGCGTTTCCGGAATGATATTTTCTCTTACGCCGGCGTTGATCTTTCCGACCGTAATGACAACCGGGGCTTTTGTAAGAACCGATTGACGCGAAACGATCGTCTGCAAACCATTGATGATCTGCGCCGCCGTAACGATCGGGTCAACTCCCGCCCAGGGTGCAGAACCGTGTGCCTGCTTCCCTTTTATCTTGATCCTAAACCAATCTGACGAAGCCATCGTAGCCCCGCGAGTGTAGCGGATCGTTCCGATCTCGGTTTGCGAATTGATATGGATCCCAAAGATCACGTCAATTTTCGGATTGTCCATCACGCCTTCTTTGACCATCAGCTCCGCGCCGCCTTCTTCACCTTCGGGCGGACCTTCTTCGGCGGGTTGGAATATAAAGACGATCGTACCCTTTATCTGATCTTTCATACCGGCAAGAACTTCTGCCGTTCCCATCAGCATTGCAACGTGGGTATCATGTCCGCAGGCGTGCATAACCGAAACAGTTTGGCCGTTGTACTCGGTGGTCACTTTTGAGGCAAATGGAATATCTACCCTTTCCTTTACCGGAAGTGCGTCCATATCGGCGCGCAATCCTATCGTCGGCCCGGGTAATCCGCCTTTCAGGATCCCGATCACACCAGTTTTTGCAACACCTGTTTTGACA
>JBGTEI010000596.1:0-3574 GCA_041747875.1 Pyrinomonadaceae bacterium
CACGCCCCGCATATACATTGTAGTCCACCTTTTCGATCTCACGCAGGATCTCCTTATAAAGCACATATGAGATTCTGACTGCGAAACGCCCGCGCCACTTTAGGAGGTCAATTCCTGGTAAGGCTTTCCGATAGATCTCTCTATTGCGCTCGATCTGAGTCTTCATGAAGGAAAGAAATTTTTCGTCGTAAATCTCTGATCGAATGTCTATTTCCTTAAGATCTGCCTCCGCGAGTTCATCGAGAGGCATATAAACGCGCCCAAGATCATGTGAATCTTCCCGTATATCTCTAAGAAAGTTTGTAAGCTGAAATGCATAGCCTAAGTTCTTTGCGTAGGGAAACGCTTCCTCCGAGTGAAACCCGACGATCCTTGTTACCATCAGGCCGATCACACCTGCTGACCCGTACATGTATTCTTCGAGTTCTGCGTAATTCTCGTATGTATTTTTTTCCTTGTCCATAAACATCGAACGCAGGAAAGCTTCTCCTTCGGAGACCGGAATCTTAAATTTATGAAAAATAAAGATGATCGCAGCCATCACGGGGTCGTCACTTTGACCGCTGCGCATCGCCCGAAGCCAGTCTCTCTGCCAGTCTTCGAGACGCACGATCGCAGATTCCGGGTCTTTGTTTGTCGGATCGTCCACAATTTCATCGGGTATCCTCGCAAAAGCATAGGTAGCATAGATGCCTTCGCGAACCTCTTTTGGAAAAAACTGGGTCGCAAAATAAAAACTTGTCCCGTATCTTCGGGTGATTTTCTTACATTCTGCCAGCCCTGCTTCTACCAATTCATCGCGGTTAGGCGGCGCTATCGAATCCTCTTCGACTTTTGCAAAACGACCCACTGGATGCGGTTCGATCAGAGCTTTTTCATAAAGGTGTCGCATATACAATTCTCCTTAGCTATTAAATTCGTAAGAGATCGTATTTGGATTCAAAGAATCTGACTTATTTTTTCGTTGGTGGACTGATAACATCTAACCCGGCTTGAGCGATCGGCCAATTGGTGTAAGACTTGCTTCCATACCGTAAATAGGAACGGTTCCGGAATAAATATGATCAATGATATTACCAGTAAGAATAACATAAGACTGAAGTTTGCGCGGAAAGTAAGTGCGGGGAAGGCAAAAGAATATATTTTTGCTGAGGGCTTTAGACTCGTTGCTGAAGCCTTAAGATCTAACGTCGAAGTTGTCGAAGGTTTTGTTTCTGAGACATTTTGCGAGATTAGTGATGATTTTGTCGAAACACTTTTATCGAATCAAATTCCAATCGCAAAGCTTTCTGATCAGTTATTTGACTCGATCGCCGAAACAAGATCTTCTCAGGGCATTATCCTGATCTGTAAGAAACCCGATGTCGGGAGCGCTTTAATTGAACAAAGCATTTCTAATGCGTCGAATCGGACTCCGCTGGTCTTATTGCTTCATAGGATCAATAATCCGGCGAATTTAGGTGCGATCCTGCGAACTGCGGAAGCCGTTAACGTAAACGGCGTGATAATTTCTGAAAATTCGACGAGCGCCTTTTCACCAAAAGCGTTAAGGGGTTCAATGGGAGCAAGCTTACGGATCCCGATCTGGGAAAATGCGGTTTTCGACAGAGCTTTGGCATGGGCACGTGAACTCGCACTGATCCCAACTTGCGCTGACGTAAATTCGAAGTACAGCTATTGGGATACGGATTGGAAAAAGGGACGTCTTTTGGTATTTGGTTCTGAGGCAAAGGGCCTGTCGACCGAAGAATTCGCAAGAATTGACGAAAACCTTTACATTCCTATGGGAAACGAGGTAGAAAGCCTGAATCTGGCAGTTTCAAGCGCATTGATAATGTATGAATTTAAGCGACGATCAAATGTTTGATCGTCGTCTTCATGTAAAGAAAAAGCTATTTTTGATTTCCCTCAGAATTCGAATTCGCATCGCCCGCCCGATTCATATTCTCAACCTCTGTTTCAAATGCTTCTGAAGCTTTCTCCGTATTTATGATCGCGAGCAGCATTGAGATCTCATGTTCCAGAACCTTTTTATTCGCCTCAGGAACTCCGTCGTTCATCAAGGATTTTGCTTTTTCCAAATTTGTCTTAGCACTCTCGTAATTCTTTTGAAGGAAATATGCGCGGCCGAGCAAATAGTATTCACTCGCATCATTCGGATCTGTCGAGATCGCAGTCACCGCCTGAGCAGGATTGTTATCTACCGTTCGACGCGTAGTTTCAAAGGTCTGCTGGTCCAAGTTTGGCGGTTCCGGCTGCAATTTATTGATATTGTCTGTCTGAGTACTACCTGAAAAGAAGTAATAGGCACCAAACAACAACGCGCACAGTAAAAGAACCCACGGCAAATACGTGACGAATCCACTTATAGACGCAGATTGATTTTCGTCTACCCGATACGTCTTAATATCTTTTGACGTTCCGATGACCTCATTCGGCGAAATTACATTCTCTCCCTTTGGCGCATCTTCCAATGAAGAAACGGCATTTGCCTCCGCATGTTCCGAAGACATTGCAAATGCCTCGTCTAACGAAGCATCCATTTCGTCTTGTTCAACGGGGTCTGTATCATTTTCATCCATTTCCAATGTATCCGCCATCCGAAGATCATCAGCTGGTTCTGTTTCCGCCGATTCATTTCGAGGTCTGGCCGATGCAATGGTTTCCTCTTCAAATCCATCGAGCGAATTAACAAATCCATTAGGGGTCGATTCGGCAATTTTCACGACAACCGCAGTTAGATTATCTTCCGCGCCTCTTTCATAACAGATATCTTTTATATACTGACATATCGCAAATGTATCGCCTTCGGTAAATAGAAGCTGCTCCAATTCACTGTCCGAAATATGTCTGGTAACGCCATCCGAACATAATAAGAAAGTCGTGCCGGGTTCAAACATGATCGTTTTCATGTCGATCTCAACCGTCTCATCCGCGCCTAATGCACGGCTGATCACGTTTCTGCTAGGATGATTTGCTGCCTGTTCGGCGGTAAGTCTCCCCGCCCGAACTTCTTCCTCAACTACTGAGTGATCGTGTGTCTCCCGATAAATATGACCTTCGGGATCGATCCGATAAAGTCTCGAATCTCCGACATGACCAATAGTCGCTACATTACCGCGGATATGAAGTCCGACAACCGTCGTTGCCATCGTACTGAGTGAAGGAAGATCCTGAGACATTTGGAAAATAGCGCCATTTGCCTGCTCGATCGCGATCTTCATGCGGTCTTCCGCATCGCCTCCTTCTTCGAGATTGATAAATCCTTCACCAAGAATTTCCATCGCCATCTGCGATGCGACATCTCCGGCCTGCGCCCCGCCAACCCCATCAGCGACCGCAAAAAAATTACTGTCGCGCAATTCAAGATATGAATCTTCGTTTTGCGGGCGTTTTTCACTCAACCCCTTATCCGAAATCGAAGCAGAATTTACCTGCCAATTGTCCACAATCATTACATTCTCCAAATCGATCTATGATTCTACTTAGTCGAGAAACAGATTCGAAAAACTGCAGTCTGAAATAGCTAGTTATTATTCAAGCTAATTTGCCGGTCTACAGCATTTCGGTGCGA
>JBGTEI010000597.1:0-4684 GCA_041747875.1 Pyrinomonadaceae bacterium
TGATGAAGCGGTTGAAATCTCTAAAGGTTGTCCCCACCTGCAGTACGGCGGCTGGATCGAGCTCCGGAAGATCGACGCTACACACTAAATTCTGCGAAATGATTGACCGATCGCATTAAAATTGACATAAATACTTCAATCATTATTTGCGGCAGGTTTATTAAGAGTAACCGGAGGACAGATGAATACAATTCTACGAGGCGCGGCAGCGGTAATTGCAGGTGTGGTGATCGGCGGGATCGTAAACATGGGAATTATTATTCTGGGAAGCCAGCTCATCCCGCCTCCTGCAGGTGCTGATATGACGAGCATGGAGAGCATTAAAGCATCGATGCATCTTTTCCGGCCGCAGCATTTTGTCACCCCGTTTCTTGCTCACGCTCTGGGCACTCTCATCGGCGCGCTGCTTGCAGCGCTCATTGCGGCTTCGCACCGATTAAAATTTGCACTTGGAATTGGGGTATTTTTCATGCTCGGCGGATTGGTCAACGTATTTCTTCTTCCGGCTCCCGTTTGGTTTGCGGCGGCAGACCTAATTCTTGCTTATTTACCGATGGGGTGGCTCGGATGGAAGTTGAGCCGCAAAGAATAGTCAGTGAGATGGAACCAAAAGCCGAAACCTCTGTAAACAAACTGGTTGACCATCTGTTCAGACATAATTCCGGACAGATGGTCGCTGTTTTAACGCGGATATTTGGATTTGAGAATATCGAACTCGTCGAAGATGCGATCCAGGAAACGCTGATCAAGGCCCTACGGCAATGGAAATTCAAAGGAGTTCCGGAAAATCCAACTGCCTGGATGATCCAGGTCGCAAAGAATCATATCCTCGATCAATTCCGCCGCAACAAGAAATTTGATACAGCCGGCCACCCTCCGTTTGAAGGTTCTGGCATTATCTCGCCGGAAAATATCGAAGAGAAATTTCGTTATCCCCGCGAACTAAAAGATGACCTGCTCTATATGATGTTTGCCGTTTGCGACCCGGTTTTAAAACCTGACAGCCAGATCGCGCTGACGCTGAAGATCGTTGGCGGTTTTAGTATTTCAGAGATCGCGCAGGCTTTTTTGGGAAACGAAGAAGCCGCAGCAAAAATGATCACCCGCGCCAAAAAGCGTCTTAAGGAAACCCATCCTAAACTCGATATACCGGCGCCGGATGAAGTCGGGCCGCGGATCAATGCAGTTCTAAAGGTTCTTTATCTGATGTTTAATGAGGGATACAGTGCATCCGGCGGGAAAGAATTGATCCGGACCGACCTCTGTTTTGAAGCGATCCGGTTGACCCAGATCCTGGCTGATCATCCGATAACCAAATCGCCAAAGGTCGAGGCGTTGCTGGCACTATTTTTCTTTCAGGGCGCACGCCTTCAGGCTCGAAATACAGAGACCCGCGATATACTTCTCCTCGCCGATCAGGAGCGAAAACTTTGGGACCAAAAGATGATAAATGTTGGGCTTTATCACCTTCGACGATCTGCAAATGGAAATGAATTGAGCGATTATCATCTCGAAGCCGAGATCGCGTCCTGTCACATTCTCGCTGATGATTTTGATTCGACCGATTGGACAAGGATCCTTGAATGCTACGATCTGCTGCTAAAACGAAAATATTCTGCCGTAATCGCCTTAAACAGAATTGTTGTGTTGTCCAAGTTAAAAGGCGTCAAAAATGCCCTTAGTGAGATCGACGAAATGGGAAGGCATGATATTTTGAAAAACTATATTCCCTTTTATATTGCACACGGGCACCTTCAATTTGAGATCGGTGACCTGGTCGCGGCGGAAAAGACCTACAGATCTGCTCTCGGATTGACCGTAAACAAACCTACCCGAAGATTTCTTGAAAAGAAGCTATTAGAGATCGGGTAGCCTCTGTAACTGCCGGAAATTTGACTTCAAACCCATAAACGATTACGTTTTACACACCCCAAATACAAATACCTTACGACAAGAGGATTAGAAAAATGTTAAATGGCTTTAAAGAGTTTCTGAAACGCGGAAATGTGCTCGATCTCGCGATAGGTCTGATCATCGGGGTCGCGTTTGGAAGAATTATCACAACGCTTGTTGAAGGCATATTGATGCCGTTTATCGGGATGCTCACCGGAGGCACGGATTTTGGCAGCCAATGTCTGAACTTGTCCGGCGGCCCGATCGCGTCATGTGCGGAAGCCGTAAAAGAGGGTAAAGCCGTAGTGCTTTACGGACAATTGATCAGCGATATAATTTCGTTTATCATCGTGGCTTTCGTAGTATTCCTGATCGCGCGCTGGGCGGTAAAACTTTTCAAAAGTCTCGAAGCCGAAGCCGGTCCGAGCGATGAAGTGGTATTGCTTACTGAAATTCGCGATAGTTTGAAGAAGTAACAATCAATGCGGAAACCCGCATGAAGTAAAGATGTTTTTGGCGTTAGCTTGTAAGTGTTGGTTTAGATGGCCGTTAACGCACGGCACACTTACTTCGTAAGTGTTTCTGCAAACTACTTTTCTTGGCTGATTCGTGAGGCATTCTACGGTGCTTTGGAATCCCCGAGCCTTCCCACGTGAGTTACAAATGCGGAAACCCGCACGAATTAAGGATATTTTTTGCGAGCCGGTAGACATTTCTCCGAAATGCCGGTGGATCGCGGAACACTTACTTGGTGCGTGTTTCTGCAAACTTTTTTTCTCGACTGGCTGACGCGTGTTTCTGAAAAAGATCAGAAGATCCAGATCCTTTCCGGTGTGATGCAATAGTCTAGCCCGACGTCATGATCCTTTACGTCTTCGATCTCCCTGACGGGCTGAAAAAAACTGAGGCCGATCTTCAGAACATCTTCACGACAACCGCTCAAAAACTTGTCGTAAAATCCCTTTCCGTGCCCGACCCGAAAACCTCTTTTGTCAAAACATAACATTGGAACCAAAACCAGATCGATCTTCTTTTCATCGACCAAATTTTTACCAACGGGTTCTGCAATTCCCCATTTGCTTACTTTTAGAGTTGTATCGGAATTAAATTCGAGGTGCTCCAAAAAATCCTTCTGAGGATTGACCCGCGGAACGATCGTTTTAACATTTATATGATCGCCCCAGAGATTATTGATGATAAATGACGTATCGATCTCATTCATTTCGGCAATTGAAAGAAAAAGATGCAAATACCGGACGTCATCCAGATCAAAGTTATGAAAAAACAAGTTGGCTAATTGCGCACTCCAATCGTATCTTTCCTTGGAAGTCAAAGCAGCTTGCCTGCCAAGAAATATTTTGCGGAGTTCAGACTTTTTCATTCCAATTTTTCTCAGAAATATACTTCGGAATGTAGGAGACTCGGCTGCAGCGATCGCTAAACTTACCGGAATGCTCCACATATTTTGGAGTTTGATCAAATACCAAAGGCGACACGATGGCTGCAAAAGGCAAAACCATACATAAACAGATATTAACCGCGCTTCTTATTTGGTCGCGGTTTGTGAGCCTTTGTTGTCACCGCAGAAGTGTCATTTGGCTTTACCGTTTTATCAACTTTTGCCGCAGCCATCGCCTTGGAATTATTCATCAGTTTAGACTCTTCCAAGATACGTAATGCTTCTTTTGCTTTTTTGCTTAGTTTCTTTTTTACTTTTGCCATATATTTTTTGCTCGAACTTCTCCATTCAGCGTTCGAATTTCTTTACATTAAGGACACCCTAGCTTACGCGCGGGTTTCTGCCTGCTTCGCCGCCTACCGCTCACTTCTCACTTCTCACCACCAACTTTCGCGCCTTTCTCGATCCATCCGCCGCCGACCACTTCTTCGCCATTGTAAAATACGGTTGTTTGACCCGGCGTGATCGCCGAAGTCGGATTGTCAAAAACGATCCGTGCACGATTGTCGGGCAACGCATATATTGTCGCGTTTTCCGGTTCATGCCGGTAACGAATTCTCACTTCCGCGCGAACCCGCTCGCCCGGCTCATCAAATGCTACCCAGTTTACACCTTTTGCGGTAAATTCTGTCGAATCAAGATCTTCTTTTTCGCCGACAATTATTTGATTCTTCGCGCGCTCGATCTGCAGGACATAAAGCGGTTTTTCATGGGCGATGCCTAAACCGCGTCGTTGACCGATCGTATACCGGTGAATTCCGGTATGTTCATTTAACACTTCTCCGTCTTTATTTACGATCTCGCCTTTTTCGGGAATATCGTCTTCGCGTCCTTCATGCGTTAAATAGCGGTCGATAAATTCGGAATATTTCCCGTCCGGCACGAAACATATTTCCTGTGATTCCGGCTTTTCAGACGTATAGAGATTTGCTCCGCGGGCGAGTTCGCGAACTTCGCTCTTGAGCATTTCTCCAAGTGGAAAATATGCGCGTGAAAGTTGTTCCTGATTTAATTCCCACAAGAAATAGCTTTGATCTTTCCAATGATTTTTTCCGCGAAACAAGCGATAACGATCCGCTTCTTCGTCGTATTCAACACGCGCAAAATGTCCGGTCGCAACCTTGTCGCAACCGAGACTGACCGCCATTTTATCAAGCGATGCGAATTTCAATCGCGAATTACAGGCAACACACGGGATCGGTGTTTCTCCATCTAAATAGCTGTCA
Organism: Pyrinomonadaceae bacterium; assembly: GCA_041747875.1. Classification (GTDB taxonomy): domain Bacteria; phylum Acidobacteriota; class Blastocatellia; order Pyrinomonadales; family Pyrinomonadaceae; genus Aridibacter. The sequence goes on from JBGTEI010000597.1 coordinate 4,579, forward strand.
ATAAATGGGTTTACTACGTCGCGTTCAAAATCTTTTTCAAGATTAAGGACATAAAACGGAAAGCCTAAACCTTCAGCCACACGCCGTGCATCGTAAACATCATCAA
>JBGTEI010000598.1:0-6819 GCA_041747875.1 Pyrinomonadaceae bacterium
TAAAAAGGTAATCGTCCGCATGAAGCTCGTCTTTGCCGAGCTTGATATCGCCTTCGATCACATAAATTTCCTCACCACCCGGATGATCGTGCAGGGGGTATGTCGCTTCGGCTTCAAATCTCAAAAGTATCGTCGGCGAACGATTTGCCTCGCGATCAAATAACAGCGATTTTACAAAAATTCCACTGCTGTCTTCTTCATCCAGCGGCTGCCACTCTATTTCATTTGTCCTGACCAGTTGATTCTTATCCATGATCTTTGATATGCCTTTCGGCTGCTACTCCTTAAATTATTCTAAGACCGTCGGGAAAAATGCATATACCAATTCCATTCCCACGTTTTACCTTCATCCGCAGAAAAAGCCTGACTCCAAACCGGCAGTTCTTTATCACTCGCGTCCCACAGAAATTTAACGATGACGGGTTGTTTTTCAAAAATATCCCGCGCATAAAATTCACCGATACCGTTTTCAAACGAGCCGACCTGAGGTACCTGGAGTGTAAGAGATACACTGTCCGCCCAATAAATACTCCAAAGTTTTGTTTCGGGTGAGAAGATCCTGAGAGACATTCCTTCAAATAGCACTCCATCAAGATCGGCGTATATAAACTCCTGATTTCCAAAGCTGTTTAGAATTTTTCCGCACTTCTGTTTTGAATCAAACTCAGCCCATTCATCACATTTATTTAGGCGCGTTTTTAATTTCCGGTTCCGTATATTCCATTTCCCGATAATAAAATCAAAATCCGTTTCAGAAGAACCGTGCGAAGCCGCGATATCCATATTTTCTATTTTCTTCTCTCCTTTCTCGGCTATAATAGGTGCCAATTGGATATATGAAAATATCCAATTACAGGTTTTTCGCTATAACCAATTATAAAGACAATGTATAAATCAAAAAGCCAATTGCCGTTCATCGATCTCGATAATAAAAAAGATTCAGGTCCTTTATACCGACAGATCTATACCGCGATCCGGACGGCGATATTGAATGGCGAATTTGCACCAAAATTTCAATTGCCTTCAACGCGTCTGCTTGCGCAAGATCTCGGGGTTTCGCGGATCACGGTCGTCAATGCTTACGAGCAGCTATTTGCCGAGGGTTACCTTGAAGCAACAACCGGTGCCGGAACCTTCGTTGCGTCTGAGCTGCCGGAAGATCTACTGCAGACGGATCTGACCAAAAAGGAAAAGGCACGGCAGGAACAAGCGGATCTTCCACTCAGACTTTCAAAATACGGCGCGAATCTAGTTGCCGATGAGTCTCCGGCTCCCGGCGATGAAGCAAGAACCGTCTTTCTCCCCTTTCAAAACGGATTAACGGCGATCGATGAATTTCCATTTGAGGTTTGGTCAAAGATCGCCGCAAAATTCTACAAAGATCCGCCGGGTCATCTGCTCGGATACGGTGAGCACCAGGGGCTAAAACAATTGAGGGAAGCGATCGCTTCACATCTCAGATCTTCGCGCTGTGTAATTTGCCGGGCGGATCAAATTATCATCACCTCGGGAGCGCAGCAGGCGCTAGATCTGACAACAAGGATCTTTTTGTCACCCGAGGATGCAGTAGTGGTCGAGGATCCGTGTTATCCGGAAGTAAGAGATCTGTGTGCTGCCGCAAGTGCGAAGATCGTTTCGGTAATTGTTGATAAAGAAGGATTTAATGCAGACAAAATTCCGACAGCAGGAAACGGGGCGAAGCTCGCATATGTAACCCCTTCGCATCAATATCCGCTTGGCGTAACGATGACAATTGCCAGACGCCTTGCGCTGCTCGAATGGGCAAAGCAAAATAACTCGTTTATTATCGAAGATGATTACAACAGTGAATTTCGCTACGCGGGTCGTCCGCTTGCATCTTTGCAGGGCTTGGACACGAGCGGCCGCGTCATATACATCGGCACATTTAGTAAAACGATCTTTCCTGCTCTGAGGATCGGCTGCGTGGTCGTTCCGGATGAATTGATCGAACACTTTATAAAAGCAAAGGCATTGGCCGATGTACATTCTCCGCCTGTCGAACAAGCGATCCTGGCGGAATTCATTGCCGAAGGACATTATGGAAGACATCTTCGGCGGATGCGAAAACTCTATGAAAACCGCCAGCGAATACTGGTAGAGGAATGCGAAAAACATTTGAATGGCTTGCTCAGGATCGAAAAAGCGGAAGCGGGAATGCATCTTGTCGGTTGGCTTGCGGAGGGTTTTGACGACAAAGTCGTCGCGGACGAAGCTTCTAAGGATGGTCTAAAAATAATGCCGATCTCACATTATTTTGAAAGCGGGGTCCCAAAGGCAGGTCTTATCCTCGGCTACACGGCTTTTGACGAACGACAAATCAGGAGCGGCATAAAGAAACTTGAACGGGTCTTAAAAAGACTTAAATCTTGAACTTACGACAGGTAAAAGGTTATTGTTAATAAACAATAAAACTACTGCCGGATTTACATAGAGAGGAGACAAATGAAGGAACTAAATACGGGCCTTGAATCGTGGGACGATCTCGTCACTGCTGATGCACCGCTTTCCGAAACAGAGCTTACCGAGGATGAGGTAAAGATCCTTGACGAGCTCGGGTTACACGGAGAATCGAGGAGAAAATTTCTTGGTCAGGTAGGAGCTTCAGCGTTTGGAATTCTCGCGCTTCAGGTAATGGCAAACCAGGAAGCACTTGCAGCAGGCGGTGGAGCAGGCGAAACTGCTGCGGCTCCGTCATCGATCGAAAATGCGCTCAAGGTCGCGATGAAGATAAACGGCGATCAAAAGTCTCTTGAGATCGATTCACGGATGACATTGCTTGATGCTCTTCGCGAAAGACTTGCGCTGACGGGTTCAAAGAAAGGCTGCGACCACGGTCAGTGCGGTGCGTGTACCGTGATCGTCGATAACAAACGTGTTTTGTCTTGCCTGACACTGGCCGCAACTTGCGAAGGCAAGAATGTGACGACGATCGAGGGCATTGCAACGGGCGATAAACTCCATCCCATCCAGGAAGCTTTTATCAAATACGATGGATTCCAGTGCGGCTATTGCACACCCGGGCAGATCTGTTCTTCAGTCGCACTTCTTGATGAAGCAAAACGCGGCGAGGTGAGCTATGTGACGGAAAATATCGGTGCAAAAACGGTTTCGCTAAAATTATCCGATGATGAGATCCGCGAACGGATGAGCGGAAATTTATGCCGCTGCGGTGCTTATCCGAATATTCTGAAAGCGATCAAGGAAGTTCACACCGGCGAGGAAGTGGCGCAATCGTGGAATTTTGCAAATAAGGAGGACGCACAAGATGAGACCGTTTAAGTATGAACGCGCAACAGCGGCAAATGAAGCTGCGAAAATGCTCACAGCAAACAGCTCGGCGAAGTTTTTGGCCGGCGGCACAAATCTGGTCGATCTGATGAAAGAAGACGTTGAGCGCCCGAATGTTTTGATAGATTTAAATGATCTTAATCTCAAACAGTTTAAATCGACGGGAACTTCGGTATCGATCGGAGCACTTGCGAAAAATACCGATACCGCGAATCATCCTTTGATCAAACAAAACTTTCCGCTTTTGACGCAGGCGATAATGGCGGGCGCATCGGCGCAGATCCGCAATATGGCGACAAACGGCGGGAACTTAAATCAGCGCGCGCGCTGCACATATTTCTACGATACGGCGATGCCCTGCAACAAACGCGAACCCGGAACCGGTTGCGGAGCGATGGAAGGACTAAACCGGATGCATGCCGTCTTTGGCTGGTCTGATAAATGTATCGCGGTAAATCCGAGCGATATGTCGGTTGCCTTAGCGGCGCTTGATGCCGATGTTGTCGTCCAGGATCAAACGGGAAAAACGCGCAAGATCTTTATCGGCGAATATCACCGTCTGCCGGGTGATACGCCTGAAAACGACAACACTTTAAAACACGGCGAATTGATCACGTCGATCGAGATCCCAAAGAATAAGTTTGCCGATCATTATTATTACTTAAAAATACGAGATCGGGCGAGCTATGCTTTTGCACTTGTTTCCGTAGCAGTTGGACTCGAAATGGAGGGCGGAGTAATTCGCGGTTCGCGAATAGCGATGGGCGGCGTTGCGCACAAACCGTGGCGGGCGATGATCGCGGAAAAAGAATTGATCGGTAAAAAGCCGGAGATGAGTTTGTTTGAGCGAGCCGCAGAAATGGAAATGGAACGCGCGAAACCGCTTGAGCATAATAAATTTAAGATTGAGCTTGGCAAACGGGCGATCGTGAGGGCGTTGACTGTCGCGGCGAACGGTGGGAAGGCTTAGGGATTTATTCGATTTTCGCGTCGCGACGCTTGAATTTAGCCGTGGGTTTCAACCCACGGAGAAAAGATGATTTTATGGTGTCGCGTGAGCGACATTTGAATCGATTTTCGTTCAGTCGTCACTTTCGTGACTAGTGCACCTGAGATAACGTTCCGTGGGTTAAAACCCTCGGCTAAGTTCAAATTATCGCTACGCGATGGAAGATAAAAGAAGGTAACAATTATATTTTAATTGATGTTGACCAGGTTTTTAGGAAATGGCGAATAAAGTAAAAGCGATCGGCGAAGCGATAAACCGGGTTGACGGATTCGTCAAAGTCACCGGCCGGGCGAATTATGCGCTCGATTTTCCCGTTGAAAATGCTGCCTTTGGCTACATGCTAAAGAGCGAGATCGCATCGGGAAAGATCGCCGAAATTGATTCGCAGGCTGCGGAAAAATCACCGGGTGTGATCGCCGTCGTCACGCACAAGAATGCCTTAAAACTTGCTTCAACGCGCGGTGTTCGCGGCGAGGCGATGCTGCAGAATGAAAATGTATCTTTCTACGGTGAGCATATCGGGATCGTTATCGCCGAAACATTTGAACAAGCACGATTTGCTTCGCGTCTAGTTAAGGTCAAATACGAAAAATCCGAAGCAAAATTAGATTTTGAAAAGATTAAAGAAACCGCGGCTGAGTCAAAAGACCGGCCGGATGAAGTTCGTGGAGATACAGATGGCGCTCTAAAAATCGCGGAATTTAAGGTCGATGAGATCTACGAAACTCCGATGGAACATCACCATCCGATGGCTCCGCATGCGACGACGGCGGTTTGGGGAGCTGAAGACCGAGTTACGGTTTTTAACGAGTCGCAGATCGTAAATGGAGCACAGTTTGCAGTGTCTTCGTCGTTTGGACTAAAGCTTGAAAATGTTCGGATCATCTCGCCTCATATCGGCGGCGGATTTGGTTCAAAAGGCGGAACGTGGGGACACACCGTACTTGCAGCGATGGCGGCTAAGATCGTAAAGCGTCCGGTGAAATTGGGTTTGACGCGACAGATGATGTTTAATTCAGTCGGTCTGCGGCAGAGAAACGTTCAGAATTTGAAACTTGGCGCAACAAAAGACGGAAAGCTGACCGCACTTGTTCACGCGACGACGACGCATTGCGCGATCAACAATGAATTTATCGAGCCGTGCGGCGATGTTTCAGAACATATGTATGCCGCACCAAATTCTAAAATTACCTACAAGGTCGCGCCGATGAATGTCATCCTGCCGACCTATACCCGCGCCCCGGGAAAATCGACCGGAAGTTTTGCACTTGAATCGGCGATGGATGAGCTCGCATACAAGCTCAAGATCGATCCGATCGAGTTTCGCATTAAGAATGAACCAGATAAAGATCCTTCAAGCGGCAAGCCGTTTTCTTCGCGTTCGCTGGTCGAAGCACTCAAGAAAGGAGCTGAGCAATTCGGTTGGGACAAACGAAATTTTGAGCCGCGTCAGCATCGGGATGGAGATAATTGGATCGGTTACGGCGTCGGGTGCGGTACTTATCCTGCACGACAGCGGGATTCACAGGCTCGCGTAAAAATTGACCGAAAAGGCGATGATGTAAAGGCGACGATCGAACTCGCTGCTTCAGATCTCGGGACCGGTACGTACACAATTCTTGCTCAGGTCGCGGCAGAAACTCTTAACCTTGAGGTGGGGAAGATTGAGGTCGCCATTGGTGACTCAAAACTACCGCCTTCTGCGGGCTCAGTTGGTTCGGTCGGCGCGTCGAGTTTTGCAAATGCAGTTTTTGAAGTCTGTGAAAAAGCAAAAGAGGAGCTCCAGGCGAAAACGGATCGAAAATGGTTTGCGGAGCCGACAATTTATCAGCTGATGGAAGCCGCGAATTTAAATGACTTCGAATCGCTCGTTAGTACCAAACCTCTTCCCGAAGCAGAGGATTATGCGTCGCTTTCATTTAACGCAAATTTTGCCGAAGTATCGGTCAGCGAATCAACGGGTATGGTCAAAGTAAAACGCTTTCTTTCCGCGACCGGTGCAGGCCGGATATTAAATCCGAAAACTGCCGAATCGCAAATGATCGGCGGCGTGATCTGGGGAATCGGTCAGGCGTTAACTGAAGAATCCGTCATCGACCCGCGGTGGGGAAATTTTGTGACGCGGACTTTTGCCGATTATCACATCCCTTCCAATTTCGACATTGGAGAAATGGAAACGATCTTTATAGACGAGGAAGATAGGCACGTCAACAAACTCGGTGTAAAAGGAATTGGCGAAGTTGGTATTGTCGGTGTGGCGGCGGCAGTCGCTAATGCGATCTTTAACGCGACAGGGAAAAGGATCAGGAGTTTGCCGATCACGCCGGATAAACTGATACAGGGTTGAGTTTGGCGAATACCAGACCTTCCAAGTGGCGTGATAAAGCATCGGGTAATCTATAAAAGTTTTTCGGTAGAAGAATATGAAAAACATATTTCTTAGTTTGATGGCTATAGTTTTTATGGCGAACATCGGACTTTCACAAGATATTACGGGTAGC
>JBGTEI010000599.1:0-11572 GCA_041747875.1 Pyrinomonadaceae bacterium
CGAAGAAAAATTCGTATGAGTTGGTTTCAAAACTTCCGCAGCCTCTAATGGATACAAAATTTTTATTCAACGACGGAAAATTCTATGGTGCCGGCGGCGAGGACAATTTGATGTCGCGATTCGGAGGATTGGTGATAGGCACTTTGAAAAACTAGATACATTATGAAAACGAAAGCGGCAGTTCTATATGAAATGGGTCTTCCAAAACCATATACGGAAAGTCTTCCATTAAAAATTGATGAAATAACGCTGGGATCCCCCGGAGCGGGCGAAGTGCTGGTCGAAATCGCTGCCGCGGGATTATGCCATTCCGATCTTTCGGTCCTCGATTCATCCCGTCCGCGCGTCATGCCGATGGTAATGGGACACGAGGCAAGCGGGATCGTTCGCGAAACCGGGCCGGAGGTGAAAGGATTTGCAGCGGGCGATCACGTGGTTTTTAGTTTTGTACCGGTTTGCGGACGGTGCAGCTATTGTGTCAGCGGAAGGGCCGCGCTCTGCGAACCGGGCGCGCAGGCAAACGTCGACGGCACACTTTTAAGCGGAGCGCGTCATTTTACGGATGCCGGATCAAAAGCCTGTAATCATCATCTTGGGGTTTCCTCTTTTTCGGAATATACGGTCACATCACAGGGATCACTGGTAAAGATCGATCGTGATCTACCGCTCGCGACTGCGGCACTTTTTGGATGCGCGGTTTTAACGGGTGTCGGTGCGGTGATAAATACGGCGAAGGTTGGAGCCGGAAGATCAGTTGCAATATACGGATTGGGAGGCGTCGGTTTGAGTTCGGTAATGGGCGCGGCGGCGGTTGGAGCATTTCCGATAATTGCCGTTGATATTTTGGACGAGAAACTGGAAGCCGCCCGCGGCGTTGGCGCAACGCATACGGTCAATGCTTTGAAATCCGATCCGGTCGAAGAAATAAAGAAGATCACAAATGGCGGCGCCGAATATGTATTTGAAAGCGTCGGAAGCGAAAAGGCCTTGATCCAGGCGTATCAATCAACGGCACGCGGCGGGACAACCATCACAATGGGACTTCCGCACCCGGAACGGATGTTTTCCATCCCGGCTTTTAGCATCGCGGCAGAAGAACGCTGTATAAAGGGTTCGTATATGGGTTCGAGCGTTCCAAATCGCGATATACCGCGATTTATTGCAATGTATAAAGCCGGAATACTGCCGGTCGATAAACTCCATACGCATACGATCGGTCTTGAAGAGATCAACGAAGGTTTTGACCGGCTTGCGAGCGGACAAGCGATCCGTCAGATCGTAACGTTTGACCAAAAATAGTGCGGCGCTTATCAGCCGTCACGCAATTCTTGTTTTTTGGCATAGTGAGGATAGGAACATGAAAAAGCTCAGATTAGTTAGGTCAGTCTTGCTTAGTATTTTAGTATTTATGTTTTTCGCGAGCGCAAATGGACAGGAGAAAGTAATCGTTACTTTTGGCGATTCGACGACGGCGCCGCGAAAAAATGTTGTCACATATTCCGACGTCATTCGCGATCAATTCGTCAAAAAGAATCTCGATGTAAAAGTAATAAATTCAGGGGTTCCCGGAAATACAACCGAACACGCAAAGAAGCGTTTTGAAAAAGATGTGTTGGCTCATAAACCCGATCTGGTGATCATTCAGCTTGGGACAAACGACGCAGCGGTGGATGTTTGGAAAGATCCGCCGGAAAGTACATCGCGGGTCTCGCTCGATCAATACGAAAAGAATATGCGCGAGTTTATTTCTGCGATAAAAGCGCAGAATGCAAAAATTATCCTCGTCACGCCGCCACCGACGCGTTGGACCGAAAAGATGAAGGGAATGTACGGAAAGCCGCCATACCGCCCTGAAGATCCCGATGGATTTAATATCATCCTAAAAAACTATGTAAAGAAGATGCGCGAAATAGCAAAAGACGAAAAACTTGACGTGGTCGACCTCAATCAGGCGTTTTACAAATACCATAAGGTCAAAGGTCAATCGATGGATGATCTCTTTCTCGATGGACTGCACCCGAATTCCGCCGGTCAAAAGATCGAAGCGGATCTTTTGCTAAAGAAATTGAAAAAATTGAACTTTGGTCTTTAGTTTCGCGAAGGTAAAAAATGCTAAGGCAAAATGCCCGTAAAATTTTTGACAATGCGCTCCTTCAGATCGACGCAAGAATCGCAGTTGAACGGGCTGTGAGATATGAACCGGCCGGGTTATTTATAAATGATCAGAGAATTGAATACGACATAAAAACTTCGATCTATGTCGTCGCGATCGGAAAAGCAGCGTATCCGATGGCCGTTGGTTTTGAAAATATAGCGGGAGACCTTGTAAAAGCCGGAGTGCTGTCGGGTGTTGTGGGTGATCACGGCGGAGAATTGCCGTCGTCAAAATGGCAGATCTTTGAAGGCGGACACCCGCTTCCGAATGAAGCGAGCTTTGACTCAGCCGGAGCGTGCTTTGATCTGCTTGAGGAGGCAAACACAAGCGGCGGTCTGGTCGTTTTTCTAATTTCCGGCGGCGGTTCTGCAATGGTGGATCTACCAAGTAACGAGGAGATCTCGCTTTCGGATCTGAGAATACTAAATCAGACACTTGTCACTTCAAATGCGACGATCGCGGAGATAAACTCGATAAGGCGTGCGGTTTCATTGGTTAAAGGCGGAGGACTTGCAAAGCTGGCGCCAAAGGCAAAGCAGATCAGCCTGATAATCTCCGATACCGCAGACGGGGATATTTCGTCGGTCGCATCAGGACCAAGTTTATTTCCCGCGGAGGATATTCCGGACGCGATGTCTGTAGTTGAAAAATATGATCTAAGAAGCGATCTACCGTCTTCGATCATACGCGTGCTTGATCAAAAGCATACGAAAAACGCTTCGGCCGCGGATCAGACCGGAGCCTATGTTTTACTCGACAACAAGGTGATGGTCAGGACTGCTGCGGGGATCGCCGGTGAAATGGGTTTTGAGGTGCGAATTGACGATGGCGCGGAAGATGTTCCGATCGATGAAGGATGTAAACACCTGATCTCGGAATTTGTCCGATTTCGCAGATCGACTCAGGACGGGCGTCCGGTATGTTTTATTTCAGGCGGAGAGTTTAGCTGCAAAGTAAACGGCGATGGTTTTGGCGGACGCAATTCGGAAACCGTTTTGCGGCTTGCGCTGCTTGCTAAGGAGGAAAGGGCGCTTTCAAAATATACGTTTTTGAGCGCAGGAACTGACGGAATTGACGGAAGAAGTCCGGCGGCCGGAGCCGTCGCGAACGAAACTTCGATCAAGCGCGCGATGGCAAAAGGACTCGACCCGGAAGACTATTTAAATAGAAGCGACAGCTATACTTTTTTTGACAAGATCGGCGACGCAATAGTAACCGGCGCAACCGGAACAAACGTCCGCGATCTTCGAATATTAATCTCAGAGTAACCCTATTAAAACTATGATCGAAAATGTAATTGTCGGAGATCTAAAACTTCCCTTTTCGCACGCAACCAGATTTGGCGACTTTGTATTTGTTTCTGGTCAGGCCTCGGTCGATCTAGAAACCGGTGAAATTATCGGCGGAAGCTTTGCGGAAGAAATGGATCGTTCGATAGAAAATTTAAGCGTTGTGCTCGACAGCGCAGGTGCGCGTTGGGAAGACATCGTAAAAGTCGGCTGCTACGTACGGCGTGATGAAGACCTTGCTGAATACAATAAACTTTACCGTGAATATTTCAGCGATCCGTACCCTGCGAGGACAACGATCACAAGATGCCTGCCGGAAAGTCTGCTGTTTGAAATTGACTGCATTGCGATCGTGCGCAACACATAGCCTAAAATGAACCGAAGAAATTTTATAGCGTCGATCGGCGCGGGAGTGACATTGGCGAGCACAAATTTAGCGGCGAATATCGAAATGAAAACCGATCCTTTTCAGCAAATAAAGGACCTGCTGGCCAAGAAAGAACCCTTGAAATGGCTTTTTACGGGTGACAGCATCACGCATGGGGCGCTTCATACCTATGGCTGGCGAAGCTATGTAGAGCATTTTGCCGAGAGGGTCCGGTTTGAAATGGGCCGAATGAATGATGTTGTCATCAATACAGGAATTAGCGGAGATGTCCTTCACCGGTTGATGGACAACAGTGATTGGCGGATCTTTCAGTTTCGCCCGGATATTATTTCGATGAAGATCGGGATGAACGACTGCAAAGAGGCAGAAAAAGGACTCGATGTTTTTCGAAGATCATTTGATGATCTCGCGGAAAAAGCCAGTAAGCAAAACGCTGTACTAATGCTCAATACGCCGAATTTGATCGATTTTGAGAAAGCAAAGCAGCGGCAGGCGCTTCCGATTTATGTAAATGCGATCCGCGAAATTGCAGAGGCCAAAAAGCTTCCGCTTGTCGATCATTACGCACATTGGGAAAAAGAAACCGCTAATAGTTCGCGGCTACAAATGTGGCTCAATGACGGAAGTATTCATCCGAATAACTACGGTCACATAGTTTTGGCAAGAAAGATCTTTCAGGATATTGGCATTTTTGATCCGAAAAGCATTACCTGCAGCAGGCTTTTTGTTCCTTAGGTCAGGCAAAACTTATGAGTGAAAAGAAAAGTAAATTACGAATTGGAGTTTGCGGTGTAGGATCTATCGGCTTTCGGCATGCACGGCTTTTATCACTGCGTTCTGATGTCGATCTCCTGATTTGTGATACAACCGGGGCGCATCTTGATGCGGCTGCCGGTATTCCGAATCTAAAAAAGGCGACGCCGTCCTTTGACGATCTACTCGATTCGGATCTTGACGGGATCATTATCGCAACTCCGGACAAATTTCATATCTCTCAGGCGGAAGCAGCATGCAGAAAAGGGATCGCGGTGCTCATCGAAAAGCCGGTCGCTGAAAACACCGCTCAGGGTGAAACGCTGGCCCAAACGATCGCCGAAACTAATGGAAAAGTTCTTGTCGGATATCCGCTTCGCCACAACGTTATTTTTCAAAAGGCAAAGGAATTGATCGACAGCGGTGTTATCGGAAGTCCCGTTTCATTTCACATCATGCTTGGAAGCTACAACACACTTGTTGCGGCAAAGAATCGATTTAACCCGGAAGACCGAAATAAGCTTTTTGTTGACTACAGCCACGAGTGGGATTATCTCAATTGGTTCCTCGGAAAAACTGCAAAGGTCGCTGCGATCAGCCATCAATCCGGAAACCGCGAAAAAACTCAAAACCCGAATGTCGTAAACGCGATCCTCGAGCTTGAAAGCGGAATTTCGGGCACAGCACACCTCGATTATGTTTATTCACCCGGACAGCGGAATTTTACTGTCATCGGTGATCAGGGCACGATCGCGATCGACGCAGTAAAAGGGATCGTCTCCCTCCAAATCTACAGCGAAGAATTTGAGCGAACCTATAAATTCACCGAATCCTTTGATTCAATGATGTCCAGGCAGATCGATCATTTTGTCGCAGTGATCGAAAATAGAGAAGTGATCCGCGTTACCCTTGACGACGGACTCAATGCGCTCCGGATAGCCGATAGTTTGATAATTTCAAGTCAAAATGCCTCATTCCAGCCCGTTTTTGATAACTCGGTTCAATAGGCTGAACAAAGTCGGCTAAACTGCAAAATAGCGTATTTACATTTATGCAATACTACTCTATTAACAATTAAGCAATATTAATTTTGTTCAAGTATATCAGTCCTGTATGCAGATCGGCGTGAATTCGAACCTATCGATTTCTGATCAAATATAAGACACCTAAAAGTGAGACCATCCGGGCAAAATTAATCTTCTGATCATTAAAGGCGTCGTTAGTTTTAAGGATATTACTTTACCCTAACGCAATCCGTAGCGGTTTTCGTTAAAGATTTCTGTATGTCCCCGGGAGCTTTCTACTTTTAAACCTGAGTATTAGACCGATGCCGGCAGATGAAAAATTGAGTCCGAATATTAAATAAGGAGTGAACAGCTATGAAAAGGACAATATGCGTTACGTTGTTTGCAGTGTTACTAGTTGGAGTACAGATCGGTTTGGGACAAACTAGTAATCAAGGGTCAATAGTTGGAACGGTCAAAGATCAGACCGACAGCGTAATTCCCGCAGTGATAATTACTGTTACAAATACTGAAACCGGAATCGCCCGTAATACAACCACTGACGACCGGGGTAATTATCGAATCGATTTTCTCACTCCCGGCAAATACAGAATTGAAGGCTCGGCAGAAGGATTCAAGCGCGCGCAGATCGGAGAGGTCAGCGTTCAGGTAAGTGATGTACAGCGGGCTGACTTACGTATGGAAGTTGGCGGAATAAACGAAGAGGTGACCGTTGCCGCCGATGGAGACTCGGCGATAAATACCGAAAACGCGACATTGGGAACCGTTGTAAATGAGCGGACGATACAAAACATGCCGCTTAACGGTCGCGAATTTTTAGAATTGGCTGCACTTGTTCCCGGTGCTGAATCGGGAAACCAAAAAAGCGGTGTATTTGTAGCTAAAGGTGTGGCGGTTGGTTTTAACGGCAGCCGAACCGGATATAACGGATATTACGTAGACGGTGCAGATTCGACCGATTCGTACTTTAATCAATTGATCGCCTCGCCCGCGCTCGATGCGGTAAAGGAATTCCGGGTAGAAACGAGTCTATACTCGGCGCGCTACGGCAGAGCCGGCGGCGGCGTGATAAATGTAGTAACAAAATCCGGAACAAACAAATTTAGCGGAACCATTTACGAATTTCACCGGAACAAGGCATTTGACGCGATCCCGTATTTTCAAACTCTAAAGAAGAGTGAAACGCCGCCGTACAAATTCAACCAATTTGGCGGAACCTTCGGAGGCCCGATCATAAAGAACAAAACCTTCTTCTTCTTTAGCACCGAATTTTTCAGACAAACAAAAGCTGGCGATCTAAAGGAAGGTTTTTCTCCGACGGAACTGGAAAGACAAGGTAATTTTACTCAATCGATAAACGGCTATACCCGCGGACCTGTAACTCTTGTAAATCCCTATTGCAATGCACCATGTACGCAATTAACGATCGCGAGCAAGATCCTTCCGGCAAACCTGATTAATCCCGTCGGTCAAAAAATAATGGCACTGATACCAAATGCAAATTACGATGATCCGATCTTTAATTTGCGGGTATTTAGAAGCGGTAAAGCCGAAACGGAAAAGTACCTGTTAAAACTTGACCACAATTTCAAAGACGGCAGTTCACTAAGCGGAAGTTTTAACTGGGGCGATTACGACAGCGTAGATCCGGGAATTATCGAATTCGCAGATGTAAATAGATATGACTACAGTAAAACTATTGCCGTCGGATATACAAGAGTTCTGACCAAGAATCTTGTCAGCGATACAAAGGTAAATTATTCGATCTCAAACCACGGAAATGACCAGGCCTTAAATGACAAGAATTATGCGGCGGAATATGGTTTTTGGACAGGAACGACCTTAAAACCGGAGGTCGTCGGCTTTCCGCGTTTTCAGCTCTACACACAAGGCAACCGCTTTATGCAATTGGGCGGGCAGGGCGCGAATGACCGGAACAATAAAACCTGGAACATCCGGGAAGATCTCGTTTGGGTAAAAGGAAATCACACGATACAGGTGGGTGGAGACTATAAGATGCAAAATTATGGTTGGCTTTACGACACACACTATCTCGGCGCTTATTACATCGGGTTTAATGACGGAAATAGCGGACAAAATACAAACTACCGCGTAACGGGACACACCTTCGCGAGTTTACTAGCGGGGATCTCGTCTTATACGCAATATCAATACGGCGATTCAACCTTGGCCAGAAACGGCCGCAATAGTATTGGTCTCTACATTCAGGATGATTGGAAGATCACGCAGCGGCTGACGGCAAATATCGGATTGCGTTATGACTACGAGCCGTCCTTCAGATCACTCGACGGTAAATTCATGACGCTCAATACCGAAAGCGGTTTGCCTTGGTATTGTGCGGAAACAGATCCGGCACTATTGACGAATATCAAATATAAATATGAAACAGGCGGTCCGTGTCGCGGATACGAAGCCAGCAAAACCAATTTTGCTCCAAGATTTGGTTTTGCATTCCGGCCGTTTAATGACAACAACACGGTCATTCGCGGCGGATATGGAATGGTTTACACCAGCGAAAATATGTACACGACCGGTTATGGTTCATTTCAAGCCCCATTCGGCGGAACATTTCTATGGAGGACAAGATCTCCATTCCAGCCCGATGGACAAAATCACCTGACGACCTTTGATCAGGAGCCTTACCAACTGCCGCTTTCGAGTCCTACCGTTCCGGCAAATATGTGGATCAATCCTGAATACTATCCAACCGGAAATGTGCAGCATTGGAATCTTGGATTATCAAGAAACGTTGGCTGGGGTGTTGTAATGGAGACAGCATACGTTGGCTCTAAAGGGACAAACCTTAACGGTCTGAGAAGCCTTGCCAATTATGATCGACCATTGTCGCAAAAAGTAACAGCCCAAAATCCGGGTTTTACGACGATCAATCTTCGCTTAAAAGGCTTTAACTCGAGCTACCACGCGTTTCAAGCAAAGGCGACGAAACGGTTCAAAGACGGCTTGAGTTTTCTGGCATCGTACACCTGGGCACATGCTTTAGCTGAAGCTTCGAATGATCAGGTAGATGAGAACACAGATGCGGATACGAATGAGCTTAATGTTGTCGAAGTTAGACGTATCTGGAGTAACGCAGACTTTGATATTCGTCATCGATTTAGCTTTTCCGGATCATATGATCTTCCGTTTGGAAGAGACAGAGCGTTTGGCAAAGACTGGAACAAGCTCGTTAACGGCATTCTGGGCGGCTGGAGATTGAACATGATCGCCACATATCAAAGCGGATATCCTTTTTCGATCCGCAGTTCAAACGGTCGTGTTCCAAATATGATATGCGACGGCAAATTGCCTTCAAGTGAGCGGACGCCGGAGAGATGGTTTGATATTTCATGCTTCCCGGACAAAGCTCCGGTTACCGTAATTATTGACGGTATATCAAGATCGGTTGACCTAAACGGAAATGCACCGCCAAACGTCATCCGGGGTCCAAATTTCGTAAACTTTGATATTGGTATCCATAAGGAATTTCGATTACGGGAATCTCTGAAGCTGCAATTGCGCGGCGAAGCATTTAATGCTCTTAACCGTCCAAATCTCTTCGGACCAAGTGTTAACAACTTCCTAAACACGACATCCGGAGACGGCATCACGAGACAGCGCGATAATCGCAATATTCAAATTGCCGCTAAGCTGATATTTTAGCGGCGGAGACAGTCCGATAGATGCCCTGGACAGATTTCAGGGCATCTATCGCTGGTTTTACCGGAAATATTATTGACTTTTGCATTTTAGCATCGGGTTTTATTGCCCGTTTCTAAGATCGATAATTTCACAGCTGTTTGAAAACTCCTTATTTGCCGGCTTATGACCCGCCCGAAAAGCCACACCGGTTCACTCCGCTGAACAATATGGGCAAAACGGCCATAAAACCTATTTACTTTTCCTCAACACTCCTTTATGTTGAAGTGTATAAGCGAAATAACCTGAAATTCGAAGATCTGGACACATTCTCTTTTTAAAAGACGAGCAAAGAGTTCTTCGAAAAAAGATAAACCCGAAAAAATTGGTTATATAACATAAGTGGCATCGTATGCCGTCAGGATATTATTTTGTCCTGACGCAAATCGGAATAATCCACAAAAAGTTTTCTGCTATTTCCATAGAGCATTCTGCCTCTAAGTTTGAGTATTAAACCGGTGCCTGCTAACAACAATTAATAAGGAGTGAACAGTTATGAAAAAAACAATATGTTTGACATTGTTTGCAGTGGTATTGGTAGGCGCACAAATATGTTTGGGACAAACGAGTAATCAAGGAACTCTGGTCGGAACCGTCAGAGATCAAACCGGGAGCGTGATCCCGGCTGCGACGATCACGATCACGAATAGTGAAACGGGCGTCGCGAGAAAAACAACAACTGACGTAAATGGTAATTACAGAATGGACTTCCTAACCCCGGGTATTTATCAAATTGAAGGGGAGGCGACCGGATTTAGAAGGGCCCAGTCGTCTGAAGTAGTTGTCGAAGTAAGTGATGTAAGACGGGCCGATCTAAAAATGGAAATTGGCGGAATAAATGAACAAGTGACCGTCACATCAGAAGGCGGCAGCGAAATCAATACGGAAAACGCAACATTGGGAACGATCATAACAGAATCTACTATCCAGAACATGCCTCTTAACGGGCGTGAATTTCTCGAATTGGCTGCGCTTGTTCCCGGCGCTCAATCAGGAAGCGGAAAAACCGGAACCGTTGCAAGTAATGGTGTTGCCGTCGGCTTTAGCGGAGCGCGAACGGGCTACAACTCGTTCTATGTAGATGGCGCGGAATCGACTGATTCGTATTTCAATACCTTAGCGTCATCCCCTGCATTAGACGCGATAAAAGAGTTTAGGGTTGAAACTAGCCTTTATTCAGCACGTTACGGCAGAGCAGGCGGCGGAATTATCAGTGCGGTGACAAAATCCGGAACAAACAAATTTCATGGAACGATCTACGAATTCCACAGAAATAAAGCTTTTGACGCACTTCCCTATTTTCAAACAGCTGAAAGGTCATCGACACCTCCGTATAAATTTAACCAATACGGCGGAACGATCGGCGGTCCGATCATAAAGAACAAAACATTCTTTTTCTTTAGTGCGGAGTACTTTCGTCAGACAAAACCCGGCCAATTGATCGAGGGTTTTGCACCAACTGCGAAGGAACGAATCGGAGATTTTAGCGATACGCTTAATCCGTATACCGGAAATCCGGTTGTCATCGTAAATCCATATTGCGACCAGCCAAATCCGGGACCGCCGTATTGCAACCAAACGGTAATTCCGAGCAAAATTCTTCCGGCTAACCTACAGAGCGATATCGGTAAAAGATTAATGGCACTGATCCCTGAGCCAAATTATGACGATCCGATCTTCAACCTGAGAGTATTCCGAAGTGGTCAAGATACTACTGACAAATACTTATTTAAGATCGACCATAATTTCAGCGACGGCAGCACATTAAGCGGGAGCTACAACTATAGCGTCTTTGACCGGATCAATCCCGGAATAATCGAGTTTGCTGACAATAATGTCTTCAATTACGGAAAAACGATCGCTGCCGGTTACACGCGAACTATTACAAACACCCTTGTTTCCGATACAAAATTTAGCTACACCTGGACTGAGAATGGAAATAAGCAGAAAAACAGCGATAAAAACTACGCCGAAGAATTCGGATTCTGGGCGGGCAAGGCAAAACCAGACGTGCTTGGCTTTCCGCGCGTTCAGCTTTATACGGTTGGAAACCGTTATATGAGGATCGGCGAGCAGGGTCCAAACTTACGGGACAACACGACGCTGACGGCACGCGAGGACCTCGTCTGGATAAAGGGCAATCACACGATCCAATTTGGCGGCGATTATAAATACCAGGACTACGGCTGGCTCTATGATATTCACATGTTTGGCGGATACCTCTTCGGAATTTTTGAAGGAGGCA
>JBGTEI010000600.1:0-2527 GCA_041747875.1 Pyrinomonadaceae bacterium
CGGATAGAAGGTGCGATAGCGCTTTTCCCCGAGGGTATCTCTCATGATTCAACAAAGCTCTTACCAATAAAAACAGGCGCGGCGCGGATCGCGCTTGGGGCGATCTCGGGGTTTTCTGACGAGGATCCGGTGAAATTGAATATCGTTCCAGTCGGTCTTTACTATACAAACAAGACCACTTTTCGAAGCGAAGCACTTCTCCATTTTGGCGAGGCATTTGAGGTGAAACCCGTAAAACTTGAACCGGACGGTGATCTGCCGCGTGATGCTGTAAGAGAATTATCAGACAAGATCGAAGAAGCACTCCGCGAAGTTACAGTAAATGCCGAATCCCATGCAGAACTCGAGCTGGCAAACGAGGCTGCAAATTTGTTTCTGTCAGTTTCGGAAACTTTTGATCTCGAAGAATCGCTCTCCGCACGTTCGGAATTTATTCGAGATTATTTGGCGGAAAAAGATAATGAAGACGAAACCGGATTTGACTTGAAAGCGGTTACTTCCCGAATCTCAGGATACAAAAAGAAGCTTCGCCTGATCGGACTCGAACCCGAAAACTTATCCCTTTCAAGTCAGCCGTTTTGGTATGTTTTCCAGCACTTTCTGGTTCGGGTGTGGCTCCTTTTGATCGTTTCACCGCTTGCGATCGTCGGAATGGTAATTCACTTTCCGGCATATCGGGTCATCAAATTTATCGGCGAACGATACACAAAACACGGAGTTGACGACATCGTTTCAACGGCTAAAATAATCGCCGGGATCGTGTTTATGCCGTTTACGTGGATCGTTATTGCGGCGCTCATCTACTATTTCGTTGATCTTCAATCTGCGATGATCTCATTTCCGCTCTCATTTCTTTGCGGTTATGCAGCACTTAGAACGCTTGAGGAACTCTACGATATGCGTGGTTGGTTTAAAGCGGTTTGGTTGTTTTTTCGAAAACGGGAGCTTTTTATTGATCTGCTGCTTGAACGCCGGGCTCTTTACCGAAGACTTAAGAAAGAAGGAAACTAGTCGATAAACTCATCCAAAAACCGCATCTGCGTTTTGCTCATCTCAGGCAGCTGATCGAGAGAAAACCATCCAAATCCGCGTATTTCACCGCTCGTAACTTTTGCCTCTCCAATGCCCTGCGCACTGAAAATGATCTCTAAATGTTTTCCCGTAGATCTTACGCGCAAGAGTTTTACGTCCCGCAGGTCGATATCTATCTCTTCTTTTAATTCGCGTTTGATCCCGGTTTCGGGAGCTTCGAAGGGTTCGAGAAATCCGCCCGGCAGTCCCCAGCAAAATTTCGGCCGGAAATAATGATCCAAGATCAGCACCTCATCTTTGTCGTTTGTAATTATTCCAACAACAGATGCTGTAAACTTCTGCTGCAGCACACGGACGACCTTGATCCGGAAATAATACGGCATCACCCACCAGATCTTTTCGGCTATTTTTCTGATCATTTTATAAACTTCTTATAAGATCCGGGATCTGCTTTGGTATTTCTATGATGCGTCATGCAGTTTTGAAAATACACCGAGGAGCTCGGTTTCCTCAACTTCTGAAACCGTTCGCAGATCGAGCACGACGTGATCGTCTAAGATCCGGGCAATTACTCCGGGGTTTGAAAGACGCAATTCCTTTTCGAGCTTCGAGGCAGTCACGCCTTTTTTTGAAACGCGTAATAGAATGGTTTTTGGTTTGACCGCCGGAGCGGAACCGCCGCCAACGACGGATGTTCCTTCAATTATTTCAAACTTAAAACCGGGAGCTCCGGCACCCGGATCATTCTCTAATTGGCCGGCAAATGTTTCAGTTCGCGCCCGAAGCCGCGATTCTGACATCGAAAGCATCCTCAAAACAGGAATTTCCTCCAAAGCCTTTTCTCTTGAAAACGAGTTAAAGGTCGCCTCAAGTGCGGCGTATATCATTTTACTGACGCGGAGCGCACGATATAAGGGATGCTTACGGATCTTTTCTATAATGTCCCCGCGCCCTACTATCAAACCTGCTTGCGGGCCGCCGAGGAGTTTATCACCGCTAAATGTAACAACATCCGCGCCCGATGCGATCGAACGGCTGATAAGAGGTTCGTCAGACAAGCCGAATTCGGAAAGATCTATAAGCGCTCCCGAACCGGCATCCTCGTATAACAAAATATTGTTCCTTTGAGCGAGCTTTGCCAGGTCGGAGATCTCCGGCGTTTCCGTAAAACCGATTATTCGATAATTTGAAGGATGAACTTTTACGATGAGACGAGAATTTTCCGTGATGGCATTTTCATAATCGGCGAGCTTTGTTCTGTTTGTCGTACCGACCTCTACCAGGTCAGCACCGGATTGTTCCATCACATCGGGAACGCGAAAGTCGCCGCCGATCTCTACCAGTTCACCGCGTGAGACTATTGCTTCTCCTTCTTTAGAAAGCGCAGTTAAAACAAGCACCGCCGCCGCTGCACAGTTATTTACGATCAACGCTGATTCTGCCCCGGTTAGCTCAGCCAATAATTCTTCTCCGCGCAAGCCGCGTTTCGCACGTT
>JBGTEI010000601.1:0-1998 GCA_041747875.1 Pyrinomonadaceae bacterium
GCGTGTTTTTGTGTGGCCCAGGCTCCCACGGATGTGCAGTATAAACTTCTCGCAACCACGAAAACATCAACCATGCAGAAAGAGCTCAGTGAAACTGCAGCCCAGGGTTATCGCATAGTTGCCGGGTCGCCGACGAGCAACTCGGAGATGGCAGTATTTTTGTCGCGTGATGCGACAACCGAAGACCCTTACAAATACAAACTCCTGGCGACTTCCCGAACCGGGACGATGCAAAAAGAATTAAACGAAATGGCGGATGCCGGCTATCGTCTGATCCCGAGCACAATGATCGCAAAATCCCAGCTTTTAGGCGGGATCGAGATCGTTATGATCATGGAACTTCCGCCAAATACAAAAAAACGATACGAATATAAGCTGCTTGCCACCAGCAGAACCTCAACACTTCAGAAAGAAGTAACCGAAGCAAAAAACGCGGGATTTGTTCTTGTCGGAATGGTAAGCCGCGATGAGCATATGGTTGTCATGGAACGCGAAAGCGAATTCACGCCGTAGATCTTATTGGAAAAGCTAACTTTTTTCTTAACCAATCGCTCTTTCCAGGATGATTTCGGGCGGCATTTGATCTTTCGAATGTCGCCCGTACTTATTTTGCCAGTCATTTATTTGCACTTCCAAACCCGTCGCAAAAGTTTCTTCATTCCTTGTATCCCGGCGATCAGGAGGTGCCCATATGGTGCCGTGGTTACTATCGTAAATATCTGCACTCCCTAGACTTAAAGAAACCACCCCGTCACGAAGCGTGCCAACGCTCCTTCAAAATGAAGGGAGTTTTCTGAACCGGATAAATACCGATAAGCTGCCAATAGGCTGCGTATTACTTTTCAAACCGCACTTTTATTAATCCAGATCCAAAGACTCATTTCAGATCATTCCAAAACATCAGCGCATTATAAACGAACGCATGATCGTGATGATTGAGATGGCGGTGCATCGGATTCCAGCCAAAGAGGATCACCTGCCCGTTTCCAACCGTCGTTTCGAGTATTGCCGGAGAACCATCCAGCGCATCTTTTCCGCTCAGAATTCCGCCGGATAAAACCAGCGGCTGTGGTTTTTCGGCTTTCTTTTTCTCATCGGTTTTCTCCTTATTCCACGGACGGACCGCGGCCTTTTTCATACCAAACTGAGCAACCGCAAGACTGAGGTCATCTTTCCCAACGCTGTACAAAGGAGTATTTCCGCGGAATACATGTGTGATCTCGTCGTATCCGAATGTTAATGGCGAAGCGGCGTTCGTGATCTTCATCGTGATTACCGAACCCGGCGTATTAATGCTTGGTCTCGACATCGATATGTCGCTGACCATCCCGCTGTCGACAGCTAAAGTTCCGCCCGATCCGATTCCGACAAACGTTCCGCCGCTGTTTATAAACTTCTCGAGCGAGGCTAGTCCTTCAAGTCCGAACCCGCCGGTAATATCATCCGAACTAACTATACTTCCGTGGCTCGGAGTTTTTGGTGTTTTGTTATACGGTAGCGGACTCCATTTTTTATCGACACCCGCAACAAAATTCTTCAGCGATCCGCCGCCGAAATCAGGTGCGATGATGACATCGTATTTCGCCCGAAGATTTCCCGCGCGAAGTTCGCTTTTCTCAATGATCTGAAACGGAATTTTTGATTGATCAAAAGTAAATCTAACCCAACCCGCATTCTGGGTTGAGATCCAGCTATGGATCATACCGATTCTCGGCACATCGAGGTTTATCAGATCACCGCCCGGAAGACTTGATATCCCTTCAACGTCAAGAAGCGTGTTTTCCAAAACCTTTGACAGCTCCGCTTTATCGACCGTAGCCGCATCAATAAAGATCGAACCCGCCGGAAACGATCTGGAACCGATCTTGACAACCGTTTTCGAAGCTTTCATCACGGCCTTTGGAAGTGCAAATCTCAATTCACCAAGACCTTCCTGTCCACGATGAGCTATAGCGTAAAATTTGGCAGACGGCAGTGATCCGGGTGTTTTGTAAAAGT
>JBGTEI010000602.1:0-2635 GCA_041747875.1 Pyrinomonadaceae bacterium
CGGTCGGCAGTATATTCATTCGCTGTTTCATCTCGACCAACCATCGGTTACGATCGTCATCCGCACGCACAAGAGTCCGTTGTACTTGCCTCAATTTGATTATCGAAAACCGTTCTTAGCGATGGATCCTTTTTTTGACGAATCTAATAACGTCAAGAAAATGCAGTGCATTACGGCGTTGATCCGTTCAAAACATCCGGACGTTGACGAGCATATCGCGACGATGCTTGAAAAAGCAGACTTTCAGTCAACGTATGGTATTTTGACGACTATCCGGGGTTATTTGAATCAGAATCAGATCGATCAGATGTTTAATCTGGAAGCGCCGAAAGATCGTTTTGCGCGGTTTATGGATATTGTCAAGAAACGCCACGGCGAACTTGGTGAGGTATTTCCGAAAGTTTTCGCGCACCAGGACAAGCTAAATGAAATAATAAATCGACGCCATTACATTACCGATCCGGAACAACGCTTTTTCCTTGCGCTGCTGTTAAACGTTGAAGGAAAAGACAATATATTTCCGCTAATTAAAGAAAAGTATGCCGATGCAGAACCATTGGACAAGGTGCTCGATTGGGTTTTTGATCTCTCTCAAACACGTGTTTTAGGCTCAAATATTCCGAACGCGCTCGGAATTGAGAATTTTGACGATTTTGACCTGTTTATTTTGGAAAATTTGATGGCAGATCGATCGGTTGACGAGATCGGAGCAGCGCTCAAAACGGATTATCCAAGTGATAACGTTGATCAACTTCAAAAGGATCTTCCAGCGCGGACAGAGAAACTTCAAAACGCCGCGCTGCTAAAACCCTTGCTTGCCTGATCAAATGATCTCCATAATCTCTTCGAGTGATTTTCGTTTTAGATTTGGCACTTTTGCATCTTCGGCAGGGTAACCGACGGGAATCAGTACAAATGGAATTTCATTTTTCGGGCGGCCGAGAATATTCTGTAGGAATTTCATCGGACTCGGTGTATGGGTAAGAGTAGCGAGACCCGCATTATGGAGTGCCGCAAGGAGCATGCCGACGGCGATCCCCACTGATTCCTGCGAATAGTATGTCGGTTCTTTTTCTTCACCTTCGCCGATCGAGTTGATCCGGAATACAATAATTAAATACGGTGCGATCTCGAGAAATGGCTTGTGTTCATCTGTCCCAAGCGGCGCAAGTCTTCTGAGCCATTTGTCAGACATGCGATTGTGATAGCTTTCAAATTCTTCGGCTTCAGCCGCCTCGCGGATCTTTCGTTTAACTTCGGGATCACGAACAACAACGAATCTCCAGGGCTGCATGTGCGCACCGGAAGGGGCAGTTCCGGCAGTTAAGATCGCTTTTTCGATAATTTCGAGCGGTACGTTTTTGGGGGAATAATCGCGTACAGTTCTGCGCAGATCCAGATCTTTATAAAGATCATCTGCGCGTTGTTTTTGTTCGTCTTCATTTTCAAAAGTGCGAAAATTTAACGGAATCATATCGGGCTGTGGAAAATCGTCGTTCATAGTAGTTATTTAAATTCGGCGACCACCGGTGCGTGATCACTCGGTCGTTCCCACCCACGCGGTTCTTTATCTATCCAGCAGTTTCTACATTTTGTCGTCAGCGAAGGAGATGTCCAGATGTGATCGATCCGCAAACCCTGATCTTTCGGAAATGCGTTTGTCCGAAAATCCCACCACGAGTATTCCTGTTTTTCAGGATGAAGCGAGCGAAATAGATCGGTGAACCCCCATTGTTTTACGCTATACATTGCGGCGCGTTCGGGGATCGAGAAATGAAGTTTGCCCTCCCAACGCGAAACGCTCCAGACATCAATCTCGTCGGGCGCGACATTGAAATCACCGCAAAGTAAAACATCTGAATCAAGCGCGCATTCTTCGTCAAAATATTTTCGGAGGCGCTGAAGCCAATCGAGTTTGAATTCAAATTTCTCACTCCAGAGTTCGGTGCCGTTTGGAATGTAGGTATTTACTATATGGATCCCATTGATGTCCGCAGCGATAAATCGTTTTGGTGATTCATCTTTGTCGTACGGCATATTTTTCCGGACGTTTGTGATCTCGTGTTTCGATAGAATTGCCACGCCATTGTATGACTTTTCCCCCATGAATTCGACATTATATCCTGCATCATTGAGTGCTTCGAAGGGGAAATTTTCATCGACACATTTTGTCTCCTGCAGGCATAAAACGTCTGTTTTGGTCGATGCGAGCCACTCCAAAATATGTTCCAGACGAACGTTTATCGAGTTTACGTTCCATGTTGCTATCTTCATATATTCGTCACCCTCGGCTCCAACGGATTTACCGTCGGAACGCAGCCGACCCGCCTGCAACGGACGTCAATACGTCCGATAAGCTTTGATTAACGGGGCGCTGCTTCACGTTCCGTTTGTGCTCCGCACTTAATGCCCTAGGGTCGAGGTCGTTCCGACGGTTATTATTCCAATCACTTCTTACGAAAGTCCGACAATATTCCCGTCCTCGTCAATATCAATTTTTTCAGCGCCGGGATGTGACGGCAAAGCCGGCATCGTTCGCATTTCACCACAGATCGGATAAATAAAACCCGCACCAACACTTGCGCGTACTTCGCGGACCGGAAAAACGAAATCGCTTGGCGCACCTTTCAGATCA
>JBGTEI010000603.1:0-3189 GCA_041747875.1 Pyrinomonadaceae bacterium
CAGTCTCGAAACCGGGCGAGCTTCTGACGATCCTTGAAACTATTGCTCCTGTAGTAATCGATCCGACGATCGATAAAGAAACTACGGAAAAGATAAAATCAAAAAGGCTTGAACTGATAAAACGGCTTGAAAGCGATCCTAAATATGTTGCGGAACGTGAAGCCGCAAAACAGCTGTTCGGAGAATTTCCATATGGCAGACGATATGAAGGGACCACCGAAAGCTTGGCGACGATCGATTTTGCCGACATTATTTTTGCAAAACAGAGGTTTCTTACATCCGACAATGCGACGATGACGATCAGCGGGGACGTCAGTTCGACTTTTGCATATCGTGCTGTAAGAAGGCTTTTTGGTGGTTGGGGAAAACGAACCGAAAAGATCCCATCGATGTTCAGGCTTCCCGAAAATCCCGATACTGCTCAAAAGTCAATTATCCATAGCGGCGGTGACACCATTTTACTTGCAAATGCGGCTATTGGTGCTTCACGAAAAGATGATAAATATTTTGCGTCAAAAATTTTGGAAACGATCATTAATTCAAGACTTAAAAAGCAAAAACCGTCAAACGCGGGTTTTGCTGTCCAGAATTCATACCTTCTTCGCGGTGTTTATTTTATTAATTCCCACTTTAGTACAAGTGATGCGACCGATGAAAACTCGAAAGATCTGTTTAAGTCGATACTGAGTGAAAAGATAAATTCAAGCGAATTTGAATCGGCGAAAACACAAATCCTAAATGAATTTCGAAGACAGGATCCTGCAGATCTTTGGCTCGATATCGTTACCTTCCAATTGCAATCGCCCGCTGACGAAGCGAAGCGTTTGATCAAAGTGACATTGACCGAAGTTCAAAATGCGGCAAACGAACTTCTTGCCGAGCCTCACACCATAGTAAATGTCATACCGCAAAAAACAGAGGCTCAGACTTTCGTAAATACACTTCCAAAAAATGATGCGCCCGTCAACCAAGACAAAGATCCAAAAGATCCGCGATAAAAGTTTTGACGCCGCGCGGATGATACTTCTTTTTGTTTTATGTAGAATTATTTAAGAAAACAAAAAGAAGTTTTTTTATGACTGAAACAAGCACAGATCAAAGACCTCAGGGTGAACTCGATCACGCTAAAGCCGTGCACGAAATGTTTGCCGGAATTGCCACAAAGTACGATTTTCTAAATCATTTTTTGTCTATCAATATCGATAAGCGTTGGCGACGCAAAGTCTCGAATGCTCTTGCCGGTATTCTGGCCGACCCGACTGCTCAGGTTCTGGACGTGGCTTGCGGGACCGGTGATCTTGCAATAGAACTCAAAACCTTCGGTAAAGCAAAAGTGATCGGAACAGATTTCTGCCGGCCGATGCTCACAATAGCGAAAGAGAAGACTGATAAACGATCTGAGAAAATTTCATACCTCGAAGCGGACGGATTAAACCTTTCGTTTTCAGACGAGACTTTCGACGCAGTGACGATCGCGTTCGGCTTGCGAAATTTTTCGAATTGGGAAAATGGCCTGATCGAATTGAAGAGAATTTTAAAGCCTGGCGGAAAGATCGCCGTCCTCGAATTCTCTAGTCCAATGATTCCCGGATTCCGCGCGGCGTTTAACTTCTATTTCGCACATATACTACCGCGGATCGGGGGCGTCGTAAGCGGATCGCGGGGAGCTTACGAGTATTTACCCGATTCGGTATCCAAATTTCCTGACCAAAAACAATTGGTCTCAATGATGCGACAAATTGGCTTTTCCGATGTAAAATACAAAAATCTAACCGGTGGTATCGCCGCAATTCACACGGGCACAAAGTAAACGATTTTACCCTTAATTTTTTCTAAATGAATAAGTACAAGCTCTTAAATTTTAGCAAGCGTTTGGGACTATTTCTGCTCGTAGTCTTTACGGTCGTTTCGCTCGTTACGCTGCTAATCGAACTCGTTCCCGGAGATCCCGCCATCGCCCGACTGGGTGAACAGGCAACACCCGAGCAAATTCAAGCATTTCGAAAACGTCACAATTTAGACGCGCCCGCATTTTTCTTTTCATACGGAAGCGAAAAAGGATTGGAATGGCACGGAGCGGATAATCGTTATTTAGACTACTGGAAAGGCGTCCTTCAAGGTGATCTGGGAACGTCTTTCGATACGGACCGGCCGGTTCGGGATATGATCATCGAACGATATCCATCAACCATAAAACTCGCGTTAGCTGCTTTGCTGATCGCCGTTTCGATCTCGATCCCGCTTGGCGTCTTAGCAGGGACTAACAAGGATTCATGGATAGATAATTTTGCATCGTTTTTTGCATTGATGGGAATATGTCTCCCAGGATTCGTGATCGGACCTTTGTTGGTTTATCTATTTGCGGTGAAGATCCAAATATTCTCGCCGACCGGGAGCGTTTATCCGGAAGATATCGTGCTTCCGGCGATCACGTTAGGTGCTGCCCTTTCCGCGATCTTGACACGTATGGTCCGTTCTAGCGTAATCGAAGAACTCGGCGAAGACTATGTCAGGACAGCGCGTGCAAAAGGCCTAAGTGAGCGAACTGTAGTTTACAAACACGTACTTAAAAATGGCCTGATCCCCGTCGTTACGATCCTTGGACTACAGCTTGGCGTACTGCTTGCCGGTGCAATTATTACCGAGAAGATCTTTAACTGGCGCGGCATTGGAACTCTTTTACTCGATGGAATTAATACTCGCGATCACCGGCTTGTTCAGGGTGTGGTGCTGGTCATAAGCATTACGTATATCCTGGCAAATTCATTTACCGACATGGTTTATCGGTGGCTCGACCCGAGAATTCGTTTGAACTAATTTTGATGAACAGACTTACTTACATCGGACTTTTTCTTGCCGTCGTTTTTATTTTTACGGCGATCTTCGCGCCGGCGATCGCGCCATACGATCCGGTAAAGTCTTTCAACGTTATTGATCCTGTAACAAAACGCGAAACACTCGATAAAAACAAAGCTCCGAATTCACAGCATTGGTTCGGCACGGATTCTTTGGGTCGCGATGTATTTTCCAGACTTGTTCATGGGGCGCGGGTTTCCTTGTTTGTTGGGATCACCGTTGTGACGGTTTCTGGAATCTTTGGAGTGATCATTGGTGCCATCGCCGGATTTTATGGCGGATTGTGGGATAAGTTTCTTTCGGGCTATGTATTTAATGTATTCATGGCTTTTC